>DATEXK010000544.1:0-7921 GCA_035257065.1 Gaiellaceae bacterium
CTTCCATTAGCAGGCCTCGCGCTCCTCGCAGTCGTGCTTCCGCTTGGAACGGTGCTCGCGTCCGGATGGGTGATGTTCGACATGCACGCCGACGCGAAGACGGGGGCGCTCGCATCGCGTTCACTCTGATCACGACGCCGACCGTCTAATTGAGGACACCGGCCCGGGGATCAATCCGGAAGACACCAAGCCGCGTGTTCGACCGCTTCTGGCGTGCGGACAAGTCACGTTCGACCGCCGGTAGAGGCCTCGGTCTCGCAATCGCAAAAGGCCTCATCGACGCCCAAGGCGGCACGATTTGGGCCGAGGAAGGCCGTCGGTCGACGCCGACGGCCAGGAACCCGGCTAGAAGGGTCGGGGTTCATACCTGGCATTTTGGTTGTTTCCGTTACCCCTGGAAAACGAGGCAATGGAACTAAACGGAGCACTTTGGAACCTTTACAACCAGGGGCGGCTGCCCCGGCTGGCCGCACTCCACAAGCAGCTGCTCGCCCGGATACCGGGAACAGAGGTTGTCGAGCAGCGGTTACGGCGGCGGCAGGGCGTCCTTCTTGACGCGGTCACCACCGTTCTCGAGCTGGCCGGCTCTCCGTTGCGAGTGCGTGAGGTTCACGCCGCGGTTGAGGAACTGTACGGAGAGCGGGTGCCGTTCTCATCGGTGAACGAGGCGCTGTCCACTCATGCGCGAGGTGACGGAGAGCGATTCCGACGCGTGCGTTACGGCACCTACGAGGTGGCCAGAAGCTGACGCCAGACCCACGCGAAAACGGCCATGTGGGATGCGCACACTTGGAATCGCCTGCGAGTCGGCCGGACATCGGCCCACGAAACGCGGTCGATCGAGTTTGCGCACCCCACAGGGTCAGCGGACGCGGAAGTACGCGCTCACGCCGAGGTTGCCGCCGCCGCAGCGCGCGCCGACCTGGTACTGGGCCGCCTTCAGGCCGGAGCGGATGCGGATACGCACCGAGAAGGCGCCGCCGCTGCGGACGACGCCGTTAACCGCTCCTTCCCCGTACGCGTCTCCCGGGAAGGCAGCCGAGATGAGCGTAACCGTGCCGCCGGGATGGCAGGGGGAGGCCTTGGTGCTGACGTGAATGATGCCCCCCGCGGAAACGGTCGCTGGGGACGCGACCAGCTTGACCGGTGCTGTGGCGAGCGCCGCCGCGGGCAGTGACGTTGCGGTGGTGGTCAGCGCGAGTTGGGCGCCGCGTGGCGCCTGGTGTGTCGGGGGGTGGTGCCGGTGATGAGGCGTTCGCGGTTGAAGAGGGTGGCGACGAGTCGCCAGCCGGCGAGGTCGACGGCGAGCAGGGCGGCGCCGAGGATGACCGCGAGGGTGAGGGTGAGGTGGATGAAGCCGAAGCCCATCAACGCGGTGATGGCCGCCGGTGGGAGGCTGCCGAGCACGGTCAGCTGCTGGGCGACGCGGACGTCGCCGACGCGGGTGGAGATGGCGATCCCGACTCAGATCGCCCAGGCGGCGAGCAGTGGGATGAAGACGGGCTGGGCGAGCACCTGGTTGCTGTGGAAGACGGCGCTCGCGACGAAGGGATGGGCGAAGAGCTCGACGGCGAGCAGGAAGAGGCCGTAGACGCCGTAGGCGACGGCGAGCGCGGGCATGGCGATGGCGGTCGCCTTGCCGATCAGGATCTCCTCCGGACGGATGGGGGTTGTGAGGAACGGCTCCAGGGTTCCGGCTTCGCGTTCGCCGGCGATCGCGAAGCCGGCGATCGTGGCCGGCACGACCACCGGGACGATCAGCAGGTAGAGCAGCGAGAGCCCGATGTGGTTGGTCAGTGCGGCGCTTGCGACAGAGGGCTGCCTGGCGAAGAAGGTGGCGATCGGAAGGGCGGTGAAGAGCGCCGGGTAGACGATCATGCTGCCGACGAGGAGGCGGTTGCGTCGGTACTCGTGCAGCTCCTTCGCGATCACGGCGGCGATGCGGGTACGGCTCATCGCGTGCTGGCCTCGGCGTCTTCGTCGACGAGTTCGAGGTAGACGTCCTCGAGCGAGTGGCGGCCCTCGCCGATCGAGAGCACATCGGCGCCGGCCTCGACCAGCGCCCGTGTCAGCTCCGGCGCGACCGCCTCGGGGTCGGTGACGGTGACCGTGTAGGTCAGAGCGTGATCGCTCTCCCAGCCCCGAACACCCGTCACGGCTGCGAACAGCTGCTCGGGGTCGGCGAGCGGCTGCCTGGTCGTGACGAGCAGGGTCGCGCTGAAGAGCTGAGCGCGGAGATCCTGCGGGCGGCCGATCGTGCGCAGCGTCGTATTGAGGATCGCGACCCGATCGCACAGCCGCTCTGCCTCCTCGAGCCGGTGCGTCGTCAGAAAGACGGTCACGCCCTGCTGGCGGAGCCCCTCGATCAGCTCGTGCACCTCACGGGTTGCGACCGGGTCGAGGCCGGAGGTCGGCTCGTCGAGAAAGACGAGCTGCGGGTCGTTCAAGAGAGCGCGCGCGAGCCCGACACGCTGACGCAACCCCTTCGAGAGGCTCCCACAAGGATCGTTCGCGCGGCCGCCTAGGTTGACCACCTCGAGCGCCCGAGCGATCCGGCCGGCCGGATGTCGCAGCCCGTACAGGCCGGCGAAGAAGCGAAGGTTCTCCTCCACGGTCAGACGCAGATAGAGACCCGGGCTCTCCGGCATGACCGAGATCCGCTGCCGGATCTCGACCCCATTCTCAGGCTTAAGCGGAATCCCGGCCACGACCGCAGACCCGGACGTCGGCTCGATCAACGTCGCCAGCGTGCGCACGGTCGTCGTCTTGCCGGCACCATTCGGGCCGAGAAAGCCAAACACCTCACCTGCCGCCAGACTGAACGACACATCCGAGACAGCGACCCGCTCGCCGAACTGCTTACTCAGCCGCTCGACGGCGAGCACCGCTTCGGCCGGCGAGCCGGCGGCCGTCAGTCCCTGGTCAGCAGACTCGCCCCGGGTCGAGCGATCAGCCGCGTCGCCGCGCAGCTCCGGCGCGCCTTGCTCCGAGCTCACAGACGCCTCAGCCTCGTCAGCAATCCGCGCGCCCCGCCTCGGCAGCCGAGCACGCCGTGCCCGCCTGCCGCGGTCTTGCCCAGCCGCTGATCGGTGGAGCGGATGGTCGCCAATACGGCCAGGAATGCATCGAACTTGCTCGATGGACGGCCCCTCGCACGCTGCTGCTCGTCGGCCGGATCTCGCCTTGCTCCACCTAGAGTCGAGCCGGTCGATTCACGATGCGAGCCGTAGCTCTTGCTCAGCGAGTGAGTCTCGATGACGCGGCGCGCCTCACGGCCTTCCCGCTTCTCTGACCGGTCGTAGCTCAAACCGCTCGCGCTTCCGGTTCGACGAACTGCGTGGTGTAGAGGGTGTGGTAGAGGCCGTGTTGGGCGAGGAGGTCGGCATGGTTGCCCTGCTCGACGATGCGCCCGCCGTCCATGACGACGATCGTGTCTGCGTTGCGGATGGTGGACAGCCGGTGGGCGATGACGAAGCTTGTGCGACCCTCACGCAGCCGGGCCATAGCCTGTTGAACGTAAAGCTCGGTGCGCGTGTCGACGTTGCTGGTTGCTTCGTCGAGGATGAGGATGCTCGGGTCGGCGAGGAAGGCGCGCGCGATCGTGAGTAGCTGCTTCTGTCCGGCGGAGATGTTGGAAGCGTCCTCGTCGAGGATGGTGTCGTAGCCGTCGGGGAAGGTGCGGACGAAGTGGTCGACGTAGGCGGCCTTGGCGGCAGCGAGGATCTCGCTGTCGGTGGCGTCCTGTTTGCCGTAGGCGATGTTGTCGCGGATGGTGCCGGCCAGGAGCCAGGTGTCTTGGAGCACCATTCCGTAGGTGCGGCGAACCTGGTCGCGGGTGAGACTTCGGTAGTCGACGCCGTCGAGGAGGATGTGTCCGCTGTCGATCTCGTAGAAGCGGACGAGCAGGTTGACGAGCGTTGTCTTGCCAGCGCCGGTAGGGCCGACGATCGCCACCGTGCTGCCGGGTGCGACGTCGAGCGTGAAGTCCTCGATGAGCGGCTCGTCCGGCTCGTAGCGGAAATTGACCGCGTCCAGCGTTACCCGCCCGCCATTGCGATGCTCGGCCGCCGCCGCGGCCGGAAGATCGGGCGCCTCCTCGACTGCGTCGAGGAACTCGAAGACGCGCTCGGCGGAGGCGAGCCCGGATTGGAGCATGTTCATCTGCGAGGCGATCTGGGTGATCGGCATCGTGAACTGGCGCGAGTACTGGATGAAGGCCTGGACGTCGCCGAGCGAGAGGGAGCCGGAGGCGACACGCCAGCCGCCGAGGACGGCGATCGCCACGTAGTTGACGTTCGCGAGGAACATCATCACCGGCTGGATGACCCCGGAGAGGAACTGGCCGCGGAAGCTCGCCTCGTACAGGCTGCGGTTCTGCCGGCCGAACTCGTCGACGGTCGCACCGCGGCGCCCATAGATCTGCACGAGCGCGTGACCGGTGTGTGTCTCCTCGACGAGGCCGTTGAGTGTGCCGGTGCGCTCCCACTGGGCCGCGAACTGGACCTGCGACCGGCGGACGACCGTTGTGCTGAGCACGATTGCGAGCGGGATGACGAGCAGCGAGACGCCGGCCAGCAGCGGCGAGATCCAGAACATCATCGCCATCACCCCGACAACCGTCAGCAGTGAGGTGAGCAGCTGGCTGAGCCCTTGTTGCACCGTCGTCGTCAAGTTGTCGATGTCGTTGGTGACGCGACTGAGGATGTCGCCGTGCGGGTGGCTGTCGAAGTAGCGCAGCGGTAGCCGGGCAAGCTTCTCCTCGACGTCGCGACGCAGCCCGAACATCATCCGCTGGGTGACTCCGGCCATCACGTAGGCCTGCCCGAAGCTGAATGCGGATCCGAGGAGGTAGAGGATCGCCGCGAGTCCGAGCCAGCGGCCGAGCTGAGACGTGTCGATACCGGCGCCCGGCGTGACGCGCATGTGGGACACCATCTGCGCAAGCTGCGAGTGCCCGTGCGCGCGCAGCTGCGCGACCGCTTGCGCCTTGCTGAGGCCGGCGGGCAGCTGCCGGCTGACGACGCCGTCGAAGAGGACGTTGGTTGCGTCACCGAGGATCCTCGGCCCGAGGACGGTCAGCCCGACGGCGGTGACACCCATCGCGAGGGCGAGTACAAGCCGCCCGCGTTCGGGCCGCAGGCGACGCAGGAGCCGGCGCGCCGTGGCGCGCGGATCCTTGCTCCGGGCACCAGATTGCATCGCGAACGGGCCGCGACCGGCACGGCCGCCTCCCTGCGGCCCGATCGCACTCACGCCGCTGCCTCCTCGCCGAGCTGCGACGCGACAATTTCTCGGTAGGGGTCGCAACTCGCCAGAAGCTCCCGGTGGTTACCGCTGCCGGCGATGCGGCCCTCGTCGATCACGATGATCAGGTCGGCGCCGATGATCGTCGAGACGCGCTGGGCGACGATCACGACAGCGGCCTCGCTCGTCTCGGACCGAAGCGCAGCACGCAAGCGCGCATCGGTGGCGGCGTCGAGTGCCGAGAAGCAGTCGTCGAAGAGGTAGAGGCGAGGCTGTTTCACGAGCGCGCGGGCGATCGAGAGCCGCTGCCGCTGGCCACCGGAGACGTTGGTGCCGCCCTGGTCGATTGGCGCGTCGAGGCCGCCCGGCATTGCGAGGACGAATTCGCGCGCCTGCGCGATCTCGAGCGCACGCCACAGCTCGGAATCCGTAGCGTCCGGTCGACCAAGACGGAGGTTGCTCGCAACCGTGCCGGTGAACAGATAGGCGGTTTGCGGTACCAATCCGATCCCGCTCCACAGCTGCTCGAGCTCCTGCTCACGCACGTCGACGCCGTCGACGAGAACACTCCCCCGGCTGGTGTCGAAGAAGCGCGGAATAAGGTTCAGCAGCGTCGTCTTGCCGCTGCCGGTGCCGCCGATGATCGCGCTCGTCCGGCCCGGCAGAAGTGCAAAGTCGAGATCGCGCAGGACGGGCAGCTCGCTGCCCGGATAGTCGAAACTCACCTCCCGGAACTCGACAACTCCCGTCAGTCTTGGCGGCCGAACCGGTTGCAGCGGATCGGTGACCGACGGCTGCGCATCCAACACCTGCTCGATCCGCTCGGCGCTCGCGACCGCGCGCGGGAGCAGGATCATCAGGAACACGGCCATCATCACCGACATCAGGATCTGGAGGATGTAGGCGAGAAAGGCCGTCAGGTTTCCGATCGGCATCGACCCGTCTCGCACGAGCAGGCCGCCGAACCAGATCACCGCAACACTCGACAGGTTCATGATCGCCATCACCGACGGGAACGCCAGCGCAAAGATCCGGTTGATGCGCAACGCGGTCGCGGTCAGACCGGCGTTCGCGTCGCCGAACCGCTCCGCTTCCGCCTCGGTGCGGACAAAGGCACGGATGACGCGCACACCGGTGATCTGCTCGCGCAGCACCTGGTTGATCCGGTCGATCTTCCCCTGCATCGACCGAAACTGCGGCACGACGCCGACGAGGACAGCGCCGATCAGCACCAGCATCAGCGGCACCGACACCGCCAGCAGCGGCGAGAGCGCAGCGCTCTCGTGCAAGGCCATGATCACACCGCCAACGCTCATGATCGGCGCGATCACGATCAACGTTAGGCCGGCCTGCACGAGCACCTGCACCTGCTGAATGTCGTTGGTATTGCGTGTAATCAGCGACGGCGTCCCGAACCGGTGCATCTCGCGCGCCGAGAACGACTGCACGCCGTTGAACACCGCCGCCCGCATGTCGGCGCCCGAACCCATAGCCACCCGCGAGGCGAAGTACACGGCGACGATCGAGACGACGCCAAGCACGAGCGTGATCCCCAGCATCAGGCCGCCCGTCGTCCAGATGTACCCCAGGTTCCCCTTGACGACGCCGTTATTGATGATGTCCGCGTTCAGGTTCGGCAGATAGAGATTCGCGACCGTCTGCCCCGCCAGCAGCCCGACCACCACCGCCACCCGGCCCCGATACGGGCGCAAGAACCTCCGCAGCAACCGGATCAGCACGACCGTCTCACCGCCGCGCGAACATCCCTGCAAGGCGGTCGATCACCTTCGCCGCAGCAGCCAACTCCCCGTCCGTGCACCCCTCGAGCGCCTCGCCAACCTCGGCTCGGAACGCTCGCAGCGCCTCCTCCACCACCCTTGACCCCTCCGGGCTGAGCGAGAAGACGCGCGCGCGTCGGTCGCCCTCCGCCGTTGCACGGCAGACAACCCCCGCTCGCTCCAGTCCGTCTAGCATCTCGCTGGCAGCGCTCGGCGACAGATGCGCCGCTTCCGCCAACCTGGCCCCCGTCATCTTCCCGTGCTCGTACAAACGCGCCGCGAGCCGGATCTGCGCGAAGCTCAGCTCACCGGAGCGCCGCGTATCGCGACCGCGCCGCGACGCAGCCGCCCCGAGCAACCCCCGCAACGATTCGAGCAGCCGATCGCACGCGTCCGAGTCGCCAGCGATAACGCTGTTTCGGTACCGACCCATTCGGTACCGAACTTACCGGCCCAACCTCTCAAATCCGACCGTGATAGCCCGCAACAAACCAACGGCTCAACCGCAGGAGGCTTGCTCGACCCGTGCGTCGACTCGCGGCTTCCGGACGACCAGCAGCAGTGCGGACGCCTCTCCGATGCGCGTGCTAGGTTCGATTTGAGATGGCTGACTGAAGACACGAACCCTCGCGCTGCAAGTCGAGGGTTCGTACAAACGACATCTCCTACCCCGGCGAGCGGACACCAAAAAGTGCCAGATTGCAGGGACGTCGTTGTGATTTCTGCAACGGATGGGGGCGGGAGGATTCGAACCTCCGTAGGCTGAGCCGACGGGTTTACAGCCCGTTCCCTTTGGCCGCTCGGGCACACCCCCAGGAGCGGGATTGTAGCCTGACGCAGGTGAAGCGCTTCGACGTCCTCGTGGTCGGAGGCGGCCCCGCGGGGTCGGCCACCGCCTG
>DATEXK010000545.1:0-2723 GCA_035257065.1 Gaiellaceae bacterium
CTGCTTCGCGATCGTCAGCGCCTTGCCGATCGGAATCGCGTAGGCGTCGCTCGTCTCGACCATCTGGAAGCCCCCGCTCGCCGAGGCTGCGACGTCCATCCCGACGATACGGCCGGTCGTGTCGAGCAGGGGGCCGCCGGAGTCGCCCGCGACGACACCTGCGTTCGTCTCGATCAGCCCCGTGAGTTGCTCCGAGTTGCCCTGATCGTCACTCGCCGTGATCGACCTGCTGAGGCCCGTGATGGTTCCGCTCGCCGAGCTGAGGCTGCCGGTGCCGCCGGCGTTGCCGAGCGCGCGCACCGCCTGTCCCACAGTGAGCGCCGCAGCGTCGCCCGTGCGCAGCGTCTTCAGGTTCGACGCGTTCTGCAACTGGAGCAGGGCGACGTCGGCCGTGCGCGAGTAGCCCGTCACGCGTGCCGTATAGCTCCGGCCGGTGTTCGGGATCACGACCTTGACCGTCGTCGCGCCGGCGATCACATGGTTGTTCGTCAGCACCTCGCCTGACGGCGTGAGCACGATGCCGGTGCCGGCGGCGGCTGCGTCCTGATACGCGAGGTTCGTCTCGATCACGACCACGCCCTGGCCGATCGGCACAGCAGTACGGCCGGCCAGCGCAACGCCCGCGCCGGCCGCAAGCGCTGCGAGCCCGGCGAGAACGAGGAGGACGATCTTCAAGTGGATGCGGCGGAAAGCGTTCATGCCCTCAGTGATATCCGCCGCGGCTAAGGGCTCCATGAATGCGGCGCGACTCATAGCGAATTCTTAGACGTGGTAGGAGCGCGTCCTAGAGCTCGAGCGTCCCATCGAGCCACGCGCGGCCGACGACGACGCCGTCGATGCCGAGAGCGCGGACGGCGTCGACGTCCGCCGTGTCGCGGATGCCGCCGGCAGCGAGGATCGTGCCGGCGAACGTCGCACGCACTTCGCGCAGCAGGTCGAGATCCGGCCCGCCTCGCGCGCCGTCGCGGTCGATCGCGGTGCACACGATGTGCAGCACGCCCGCCTCGCTGCACCGCGTGAGCGCCTCGCTTGTCGTCAGCTCCGACGACTCGAGCCAGCCCGCGGTGCGGACGATGCCGCCGGCCACGTCGATGGAGACGACGAGGCGCTCGCCGAGCGCGTCCACGAAGTCCCGTAGCGGGATCGAGCCGAACGCCGCCGTGCCGACGATGACCCGGGAGATCCCGGCTTCGGCGAGGGCGACGGCGTCCGTCACCGAGCGGACTCCGCCGCCGAGCTGCACGGGCACGGGTGCCGCCGCGTCGCTCACAGCCCGGGCAAGGTCGACCGGGGCTCCGCCGTCGCGCGCCGCGCCGAGCGCCACTACGTGCACGAGCGGGGGAGAGGTCGCGGCGGCCTGCCGGACAAGCGCCAAGGGGTCGCCTGCGTCCACCTCGATGCTGTCGTAGTCGCCCCGCAGCAGCCGGACGGCACGGCCGTCGAGCACATCGACGGCGGGGACAATTGCGAACTTCTGTGGCAACGTGGTAGCATGCTAACACGATGGCACAGACGGAGCCCCGACATTGGCCGGCCGGAGACCACGCGGAGCTGTTCGAGGCGATCGCCTCGATGAAGACCGCGGAGGAGACGGCGCACCTGCTGCGAGACCTCTGCACGGTCTCGGAGCTGGATGCGCTGGCGCACCGCTGGCAGGTGGCGCAGCTGCTGGACGAGGGGCTGCCGTACCTCGAGGTCGCGAAGCGGGCGCACGCGTCGACGACCACCGTGACCCGAGTGGCGCAGTGGCTCCGGCGCGGCGAAGGCGGCTACGGGCTGGCGCTGCGGCGCCGCAAGAAGCGGGTCGCTTGAGGATCGCGGTCCCTTCGAAAGGCCGTCTGCGTGAGCCTGCCATCCAACTGCTGCACGACGCCGGGCTCGGCCCCGAGACGCCGGGCGACCGCGCGCTCGCATTTCCATGTCGCAACGCCCCGGTCGAGGCATTGCTCGTGCGCGCAGACGATGTGCCCGAATACGTGCAGGACGGAGTCGTCGACTGCGGCATCACCGGTCTCGACATCGTGCGCGAGCGCGGCGCCGACGTCGTCGAGCTGCTGAAGCTCGGCTTCGGCGCGTGCACGCTCGAAGCGGCGGTGCCCGCGGAGTCTGCCGCGCAGACGCTCGAGGACCTGCGCGGGGTGCGCGTCGCGACGAGCTTCCCGCGTCTCGCGCGCGAGCTCATGCCGCCACCGATCGAGCTCGTCGACGTCCACGGCTCGGTCGAGCTCGCGCCACGACTCGGTCTCGCAGACGCGATCGTCGACCTCGTCTCGAGCGGCAGCACGCTGCGCACCAACGGCTTGCGCTCGATTGCGCTGCTCCTCGAGTCCGAGGCGGTTCTGATCGGGCCGCCGGACACGCCGCCCGAGGCGCTGCAGATGGCGGCCGTGTTCCGCAGCGTCGTCGACGCCCGTGGTGCGCGCTACCTGATGCTGAACGCGCCGGAGCACGCGCTCGAGGCCATCTGCGCGCTCGTGCCCGGCTCGCGCGCGCCGAGCGTGCTGCCCCTCGCCGAGCCCGGCATGGTCGCCGTGCACAGCGTGATTCCCGCGACCGACGTGTGGCAGCTCTTGCCCGCGCTCGAGGCGGCCGGTGCGTCGTCGATCCTGCTCGTTCCGGTCGAACGGATGCTGGGATGACCGCGTCGGTCGCAGAGATCGTCGCCGACGTCCGTGCGCGAGGCGACGAGGCGCTCGCGGAATGGGCGCTCGAGCTCGACGGCG
>DATEXK010000546.1:0-3591 GCA_035257065.1 Gaiellaceae bacterium
GTCGCCGGAGTCGTCATCTCGGGGCAGCCTAACTAGTGTCTCGCCGGTGAGCCTGCTTGTGCCCGTGCGGTTTGCCCTGCTCGTGCAGATCGGCGGCGCGCCCGTCGCACCGAAGCTGCCGTTCCTGCACGTTGTCGGGAACGCGGTGTTCCGCCGCGGCTCGCCGCTGGAGGCGAACGCGCGCGCGGTCGGCGTGCTCTTCGCCGAGCTCGCGCAGCGGACGGGCACAGCGATCGTGTGCGCGACGCACGACCCCGTGCTGATCGAGCACGCTGCCACCGAGGTCAGGCTCGGTGCTGCAATCGATACCGTGGCGGCGTGAGCCAGGCGAGTGTCGATCTCCTCCTGCGCGGCTATCGCGCGTTCGTCGCCGGCGATCTCGATGCGATCGAGAGCATGCTCGATCCGGAAGTGGAGTGGGTGGGAGTCGGTGCGGTCGCCGGGACCGCCGACCGCGCGGACGTGCTCGAGATCCTCCGAGGCCGCCTGCAGGAGCAGTACTCGGTGACGCTCGACCGCTGCATCGGCATCGGCGACCGCGTCATCGTGAGCATGCGCTTCTCGAGCACCGAGGCGGATCCCACCGATGAGCGGCCGCTCCAGTCCCGCCGGATGTACCTCGTCGGCCGCTATGCCGCGATCGTCACCACGCGCGACGGCCGGGTCGTGCGGGTCGACGAGCAGCCGAGCCTTGCGGCCGCGCTCGAGGCCGCCGGTGTCGAAGACGAAGTGCTGTAACGCTCGCGTCGCAGG
This sequence comes from Gaiellaceae bacterium, assembly GCA_035257065.1. Lineage (GTDB taxonomy): Bacteria > Actinomycetota > Thermoleophilia > Gaiellales > Gaiellaceae > Palsa-739. The sequence continues at coordinate 754 of DATEXK010000546.1, forward strand.
CTTCGGGAGCGTCGAAACGGAATAACCGGCGCCAGAAGGTCGTTTACCAGGTACAATCCGGATACCTAGTACACGATTGGAGAGTGAATCGATAGTGAGCGACCTGCTGCTCGTTGCGCTCGAGGACACCGTGGTGTTCCCGGGCATGACCGTCACGCTGACGGTCGACGCCGGTGACGAGGCGCGCGTTCTCCTGGTGCCGAGGCACGAGCAGGAGTACGCGAAGGTCGGCACCGTCGCCGAGGTGACCGACCGCGTCGGCCTGCCCGGCGGTGCCGTCGCCGTTGCGCTGACCGGTCTCCACCGCGGCCTGATCGGCGCCGCCCGGACCGATTCCCAGGGACGTCTTCGCGCAGAGGTGGAGGAGCGTCCCGACGAGAGCCTGCCGCCCGTGCAGACCCGGGAGCTGGAGCGTGAGTACCGCGCCGTGGTCGAAGAGATCCTCGAGATCCGCGACGCCGACGACCGGGTCCGCCAGTTCCTGCGCGCGGTCAGCGACGCGGGAGCGCTCGCGGACACCTGCGCGTACGCCCCCGACATCACGTTCCGACAGCGCGTCCAGCTGCTCGAGGCCGTCGGCATCGTCGAGCGGCTGACGTTCGCACTCGAGTTGCAGCGCGAGCGGCTCGCCGAGCTCCAGGTGCGCCGTCGCATCCGCGATGACGTGGAGTCCGGCGCGCAGAAGCAGCAGCGCGAGTACTTCCTGCGCAAGCAGATGGACTCGATCCGCAAGGAGCTCGGCGAGGACGAGGGGTCCGTCGTCGAGGAGTACCGCACGAAGATCGAAGAGGCCGGCATGCCGGAGGACGTCCGTGCTCAGGCCGAGCGCGAGCTGCGGCGACTCGAGTCGATGGGCGACTCCTCCGGAGAGGCGTCGATGATCCGCACGTACCTCGACTGGCTCACCGCCGTGCCGTGGTCGAAGCGATCCGACGACACGCTCGATCCCGGACACGCACGCGAGGTGCTCGACGCGGACCACGCGGGGCTCGACGACGTGAAGGAGCGGATCGTGGAGTATCTCGCCGTCCGCAAGCTGCGTCAGGAGCGCGGCATCGCGAACGACAAGCGCAGCGGCGCGATCCTCACGCTGATCGGTCCTCCCGGAACGGGGAAGACGTCGATCGGCGAGTCGGTCGCACGTGCGATGAACCGCGAGTTCGTGCGCATGTCGCTCGGCGGGATCCGCGACGAGGCCGAGATCCGCGGCCATCGCCGCACGTACATCGGCGCGCTGCCGGGGCGGCTGGTCCGCGCCCTTCGCGACGCGAAGACGATGAACCCGGTGATCCTGCTGGACGAGGTCGACAAGGTCGGCGCCGACTGGCGCGGCGATCCATCGTCTGCGCTGCTCGAGGTGCTCGACCCGGCGCAGAACCACTCGTTCCGCGACCACTACCTCGACGTCGAGCTCGACCTGTCGGACGTGTTCTTCATCGCGACCGCGAACGTCGCCGAGACGATTCCCGGCCCGCTGCTCGACCGGATGGAGGTCATCCGTTTCGACGGCTATACGACCGACGAGAAGATCGCAATCGCCCGCGACTATCTCTGGCCGCGCCAGCGTGAGCGCAACGGCCTGCACGAGGACGAGGTCGCGGTCGGGGACGACGTTCTCCGGACCGTGATCACCGAGTACTCGCGCGAGGCCGGTGTTCGCCAGCTCGAGCGGGAGCTCGGCAAGATCCTCCGCAAGACGGCGACGAAGATCGCCACCGGAGGCGTGGAGACGCCGCTCACCGTCGACATCGACGTCGTCCGCGACGCACTCGGCCGCCAGAAGGTGTTCCACGAGGCTGCCGAGCGGACGGCCGTGCCGGGTGTCGCAACCGGGCTCGCCGTGACCGGCACCGGCGGCGATGTCCTGTTCGTCGAGGCGACCTCGATGGACGGCGGCACCGACCTCGTTCTCACCGGACAGCTCGGGGACGTGATGAAGGAGTCGGCGCGCATCGCGCTCTCGTACGTGCGCTCGCACGCGGAGGAGCTCGGCGTCGATCCGAAGGCGTTCGAGAACCGGTCGTTCCACGTGCACGTGCCCGCCGGCGCGATCCCCAAGGACGGGCCGAGCGCAGGCATCACCATGGCAACCGCGCTGGCGTCGCTGCTCGCGGAGCGTCCGGTGAAGCACACCGTCGGCATGACCGGCGAGGTGACGCTGCAGGGTCGCGTGCTCCCGATCGGCGGACTGAAGCAGAAGGTGCTCGCCGCGCACGCGGCGGGTCTCACCGACGTGATCATCCCGGAGCGCAATCGCGCCGACCTCGACGACGTCCCCGCGGATGTGCGCGAGGCGATGCGGTTCCACCCGGTGATGACGCTCGGCGAGGTGCTCGACCTCGCGCTGGAGCCGAAGCCCCAGCCGAACCTCCAGATCGTCCAGTAACAACGATGCGCTGTCGCACCTGCCAGCCGCTGCCCGAGGAGGTCGCCCGTGCGGCCGAGCTCCTCGGGCGGCGGTGGGTGCTCGCAATCCTCTGGGCGTCCTCCGAGGCGGGCGCCGTGCGCTTCAACGAGTTCAAGCAGGCGCTCGAGACGATCCCGCCGCGAACGCTCGCTGCGCGCCTGTCGGAGCTCGAGGCCGCGGGTGTGCTCGAGCGGCAGGTCCTGCACACGCGGCCGCCGCGCGTCGAGTACCGGCTCACCGACACCGGCCGCCGCCTCGGCGCCCTCGTCGACGCGATGCGGGCCTACGCGGCCCACACGTGACGCCGAACAGCAGGCTTTACACCGATTTCACGTTCGGCGGCCGGGAAGGGTGCTACTCCTTGTGGAGCACCCTTTTCGAGGAGGATGACTCGTGAACGTGAAGCTCGTCGCCGCCGGCTCGTCCGCCGC
>DATEXK010000547.1:0-3535 GCA_035257065.1 Gaiellaceae bacterium
TGGTCGTTCGGGATGATCCCGCCCCAGTGCGGCATGCTGACGATCGGCGCACGGCCGATCACGCTGCCCGAGCGGATCACGTCGATGATCTTCTGATCGGTGTTGAACTGGGACCGGAAGTCGGCGCCCGAGAGCGGTGGGATCGTCTTGTCGGGTGACTGTGGGTTCGGCACGCCGCCGAGGCCGTTCGGCCCGTGGCAGTCGATGCAGCCGAAGCGCACGTAGAGGACTGAGCCGGCGACGGCGGCGCCCTGGCCCTGGGGGATCGGCGGGGGATCCGCGGTCGGCACCTTGGGCAGCCCGGCACGGAGGTAGGAGATGAGGTCGGTGACCTGCGTCGCCGAGATCACTTGCCCCCACACGGGCATGTACGGCTTCGTCGGGTCCTTCGACGCGCCGAGCCCGTGGTCGATGATCGTGCGGAGCTGGGCCGGCTGGAGCTTCTGCGCCACGGTCTTGAGCGCGGGAACATCGGGCGAGACACCACCCTTGCCCTGTTCGCCGTGGCACTGGGCGCACGCGAACTGGACGAAGATGTGTGCGCCGGCCGCTACGTGCGGGTCGAACGTCGCCGTCGAGGCGCTCACCGTCCCGGAGGCCTTCTCGTGCGTGTTGTGCCCGACGATCCAGCCGACGAAGCCGGTGACGAACATCAGCCCCAGGACGAGCAGGATGATCGTTGCCTCTGCGGTGTGTGCGGCGATGGATGAGCGCTTGCGAGCGATGCGGGGACGATACGCCTTTTCCCGTGCCCGTGCCGGACGTTGCGGCTAGTGGTATCGCTCGAGGAACTGCGGTGACGCGATACGCAGGCGCGCCTCGACGCTTGCCTGCACGCGGCGCAGCGCGTCCGGTGGGACGTCGTCCGCGCGGATCCTCCGCGCGAGCTCGCGCAGCTCGGAGTCGTCCTCGACCGGCAGCTCCGCGAGCTCGCGGTAGACGATTCCGAGCGCGTTCATCGCGACGAGCATCCGGAAGCGCAGCCGCGGATCGGTGAGCGTCGGCAGGATCTCGCCGCCGAGGAACTCGAGGATCGCCTCCGTCAGCTCCTGCGCAGTGGGCCGCTCGCTCATGCGTTCGCCCGCTCGAGCAGGTGGCAGATCTCGTACTCGACCTCGGCCGACAGCCGGCCGAGGATCGCCAGCTCGACGCTGCGATCGCGTCCGCTGAGGTGGCGCTGCGCCTGGGTCAGCGTTCCGATCGCCCACGCGACGTTGCCCGCGAGCTCCCAGTAGTCGAGCTCCTCCGGCCGCACGTCGAGCCCGGTCAGCTCGTTGTAGCGCTCGACGAACGGCTCGGCGTCGCCGATCCCACCAAGGCGTTTCTCCGGCACGCCGAAGCGCCACGCACGCACCAGCGAGAACGCCATGTCGCGCACCGGATCGTCGAGATGGGCGAACTCCCAGTCGAGCACGCCGACGAGCCCTTCCGGGTCGACGACGACGTTGCCGATCCGGTAGTCGCCGTGATTCACGACGGCGGGCCGCTCGGGCGGGCGGTTCTCGCGCAGCCACCAGAGCCCGAGCTCGATGGCGGGGTGCGGCTCGTCGACCTCGTCGAGCTCCTCGACCATCCGCTCGAGCCGGGCTTCGGGCAGGAACGGCAGCCGTTCCGCGGGGATCGCGTGGATCTTTGCCAGCTCCTCCGCCAGCTGTACGGGAAGCCGCTCGCGCGCCGTCGCGAGCTCCTCTTTCTGCACGATGCGGCGCCCAATCGTGTCGCCCTCGAGTCGCTCCATCGCGAACGCCTCGCGGCCGGCGAGGTCGGCGATGTATCCGTAGGGCCGCGGCACCTTCACGCCGGCCTCGAACGCCGCCTCGATCACTGCGTACTCCTGGGCGAGCGTCAGCGTGTGGTGATGCATCACGGTGACCGCGGCGCGCCGCACGAGCAGCCGCTCGCCGCCGGCATCGACCGCCCACGCCTCCTTTGAGGCCCCACCGGCGAGCAGCACCGGCTCGGAGATCTCGACCGTGCGGCCGAGCAACTCCGAGAGGCCGGCCTCGAACGCGTCCTTCATCACTGTGCGATCATTGCTGCACATGGAGACGGTTGTCATCCCGGACCTCGTTGCCGAGCGCCGGGAGCGGGTGCGCTCCTTCATGGAGCAGCACGTCTATCCGAACGAGCGCGCCCTCATGGCGGAGGACGAACGGGCCGACGCGCTGATCGTGGAGCTCCAGCAGAAGGCGAGGGACGCAGGCCTCTGGGCGCCGCACCTCCCGCCGGAGGCCGGCGGCAGCGGCAGCGGCTTCATCGAGTACGCGTATCTGAACGAGGAGATCGGTCGCAGCTTCATCGCGCAGCTCATCTTCGGCTGCCAGGCGCCCGACGCAGGCAACGGCGAGATCCTCCACCACTTCGGCACCCCCGAGCAGAAGGAGCAGTTCCTCGTCCCGCTCGTGGCCGGCGAGACGCGTTCCTTCTTCGGGATGACCGAGCCGGAGAACGCCGGCTCCGATCCGACGAACCTCGACAGTCGCGCGGTGCGCGACGGCGACGAGTGGGTGATCAACGCGCACAAGTGGTTCTCGTCGGCCGCGGACGGCGCCGGCTTCGGGATCCTCATGGCGGTCACCGATCCGGACGCGGCGCCGCACAAGCGTGCGTCGATGATCATCGTTCCCACCGACACGCCGGGCTACGAGCTCGTGCGGAAGGTCTCGGTGATGGGCCATGAGGGTCACGGCTGGGCAACGCACTGTGAGACGCGCTGGACGGACGCGCGCGTCCCGGTGACGAACACGCTCGGCGCGCCCGGCGACGGCTTCAAGCTCGCGCAGAAGCGCCTCGGCCCCGGCCGCATCCATCACGTGATGCGCTGGCTCGGGCAGATGCAGCGCGCGTTCGAGCTGATGTGCTCGTACTCGCTCGAGCGCAAGGTCGGCGGCGAGCCCCTCGCCGACAAGCAGACGATCCAGAACTGGATCGCCGAGTCGGCCGCAGAGATTCAGGCGTGCCGGCTGATGACGCTACAGACCGCGCACCGGCTCGACGAGGGAGACGAGGCGCGCGTCGAGGTGTCGCTGATCAAGTTCTATGCCGCGAAGGTGCTGCACGACGTGATCGATCGCGCGATACAGGTGCACGGCGGTCTCGGCGTCACCGACGACACACCGCTCGCCGTGATGTACCGCATGGCGCGCGGCGCGCGGATCTACGACGGCGCAGACGAGGTGCACAAGATGGTCGTTGCCCGCCGGATCCTGCGTTCGTTCGAGAACGGCGGCACCTGGCGCTTCACGTAGAAGTCGAAGGCGAGCACGTGCGCCTCGAGCCGCTCGAAGCCCGGCACGAGGAACCGCTGTGGGAGGTCGCCCAGGACGAGCGCATCTGGCGCTGGATGAGAGTGCGCGCCCACGAGAGCCGCGAAGCGTTCCACGAGTGGTTCGACACGATGGGCGCGAGCGGGACGTTCCCGTTCGCCGTGCTCGTCGACGACGCACCGCTGGGCCACACGAGCTACCTCAACGTGCGCGAGGCCGACCGTGTGGTGGAGATCGGGAACACGTGGCTCGCGCCCCAGGCGTGGGGG
>DATEXK010000548.1:0-5201 GCA_035257065.1 Gaiellaceae bacterium
CCTCCGCGAGGTCGCCGGCATGAACGCCTTCTTCATCGTGCCGACGAACTGGCGCACGCAGATGGGCGAGCTCTTCATGGATCACCCGCCGATGGAGAAGCGCCTCGCAGCCCTCTCGCAGATCGCCCGCGAGATGGGCCGCCCCGTCGCCCCCTAGTAGTAGCCGAAGCTCGCGCTCGCGCCGAGCGTTGCCGATACAGGCGGCATGATCAAGCTGACAACCTCTTCTATGTTCCTCGTCGTCGCGCTCTTCGTGTTTGCAGCACCGATCTCGTCAGGCGCCACGGCGCCGACCTGGGGCACGATCGCCGGGATCACCATCGGCACGCCCCAGGCCAACGTGATCGCACAGCACGGGCCGGGCAGCGGGCCTTCTTGTGCCGGTCGGCAAATGTGTCTCGACTACCACGTCTACGGCAAGGTCGCCGTGGTCTTTGCCGGCGGCAAGGCCGCCAGCGTGTCCTGTGGAGCGGCGGCGCTCGGCGGCTTTGGCTGTCCGGCAGGCTTCGCTCTCCCCGACGGTGTCTTCCTCGGAATGACGGTTCCCGCCGGCAAGGGCTGGCGCGGATACTCCCTCCCGAAGGCTTCGTCATGGGTACACGTCGACACGGGCGCCACCGGCCAGTCCACCTGGAGCAAGTCGCTGCGCGTCGGGAGCAGCACCGTGTACGTCGTCCTCGGGGTCGCGAAGGCGAAGGTTGTCATGATCGGGTATGCCATCGGCTGAGCCGGTTGCGAAGGCAGCGCTACATCGGGGCGTCGTAGAGCGCGAGCCAGCGCGAGAGGTCGGGCTCGACCGGCAGCTCCTGCTCGAGCTTCGCCTTCAGCTCGAGCTCCCGCGCGTTGTCGCGCTGCTGCTTCTCGCCTGTCGGGACGAACGGCCAGAACGTGCCCGTCTTGAAACCGTAGATCCAGTAGACCGGCTTGCCGCCGCCGTCGAAGCGGAATGCGGCCGCGAGCAGTTGGCTGCCGAAGCCGCGCGACTCGAGCTCGCTCGACACCGCGTGCACGGCCGTCACCTGGTCCTCGAGCTCGGGATCGTGGATCACGACCCACTCGAAGCCGAACGTGTCCTTCTCGCGGTCGAGCGTCGAGCCGGACTCCTTGGCGACGGAGCCGAGCAACTCCTCGATGTCCACGTCGGCCTGCGCGAACTCGCCGGCCGAGAGCGGCTTGAAGATCACCGCGCCGACGCCGGCGGGCTTCAGCCCGCACTCGACGTCGAGGGTCACGGCGGCGGTCGTGATCGCGAACAGCCGGTCGGCTGCGGGCTCTTTGAGCTTCTTGCGTCCGAAGAGGATGTCGGTGAGACCCACGCTTACGGCTGCGCCGGCTCCTCTTCCGTGCTCGCCGGCTCCGCGTCCGTGCTCGCCGGCTCCGCGTCCGTGCTCGCCGGAGCCGCGCCCGTGCCGAGCGCCTTCCCGCCGTCGCCGGAGCCGACCTCGGCCTTGAGCCGGGCGAGGTCGGAGTCGACCTGGCCCGTGGTCGAGATCTGGGCGAGCTCGCGGTCGAGCTGGGTCTGGTCGCCCGCGGTGAAGTCCTCGAGCGCGCCCGTGGTCGTCAGCTCGTCGATCGCCGACGCGCGGGCCTGCAGCTCCTCGGTCTTCTCCTTCGCGCGCTGGATCGCGAGGCCGGTGTCCGCCATGCCCTTGCCGATCCCGGTCGCCGCCTCGCCGATCTTGACCTGCGCCTCGGCCGCCGAATACTGCGCCTTCATGACTTCCTTCGTCGAGCGGAAGCCCTCGATGCGGGCCTCGAGCGTCTGCTGGCCGGAGATGAGCTTCTCCTGCTGGTCCTGGAGCTGCTTGACCTGCTCGTCGAGGCCCTGGAGCTGCGCCTGGGCCGCCGCCTTGCGCTCGAGCGCCTCGCGCGCGAGATCCTCGCGGTTCGCGGCGAGCGCCTGGCGCGCCTGCGTCTCGAGCTTGACGACGTTCTGCTCGAGCTTGGCGGTCTGGAGCTCGAGCCGCTTTTTCGCCGTGACGACGTCGGCGACGCCGCGCTTCACGTTCTGGAGCTGCTGCTGCATCTGCTCGTAGGAGTAATCGAGCGTCTCGGTCGGGTTTTCCGCCCGGTTGAGCAGCTTCGAGAACTTCGCTTTCACGATCAGCGACGCGCGTGCCATCAGACCGGCCATTCGTTTGCCTCCTCGGGGTGCACAGGCTTCGGGTGCTCGGTTAGCCTAGCGCGGTGCTGATCGAGAAGAGCATGCATCCCGACTGGCTGTCGAACTCGTTCGTGATCGCCGACCGGGAAGGAGGAACGGCCGTCTTCGTCGACTCCGGCGCCGACATCGCTCCGCTGATCGCGGCGGTCGACGCCTGGGGCGCCACGCCGGCTGCGATCCTCCGCACACATACGCACGCCGACCACGTCGTCCACGAGGACGAGCTCCGCGCCCGCTACGGCATCGACGTCGTCGCCGAGCCCGGGAGCTGGGAGTGGGGAGGCCTGCACGTCCGCGGCTTCGCGACTCCCGGCCACTCCGACGACATGGTCGCGTTCGTCGTCGACGACGAGGCGGTGTTCACCGGCGACACCCTGTTCAAGGACGCCGTCGGCGGCGGCGACCTCGCCCAGGTGAAGGCCTCGGTGATGGACGGCTTCATGACTCTGCCCGACGAGCTGCGCGTGCTCCCCGGCCACACCGACGAGACGACGATCGGCCGCGAGCGCGAGCACAACCCGTTCGTCCGCGTGTGGAGCGGCGTCGAGCCGGAGGGCGCCGAGCGCGTCGACGTCGGCGGCCGCGAGGCGACGCTCATCGTCTGGTCGCCCGACTACGACGGCAAGGGCAAGGCCTGGGTTCGCTTCGCCGACGGCACCGACGCGATCGTCGGCGGCTCGCGCGTCACGCGCGGCTGAGATCTCCGGCCGGCCGCCTGTCCGAAACGGAAGCCACCGGCGTACCGATACTGTCGATGCGAGTCGGTTGAGCGACGACAGGGAGCGATGGCTGCCCGGCGTGGTTAGGCGGATGATCCAGCGGGCGTCGGAGGATGTGCGCACCGCGCGTGCGAGGGATCCGGCGGCTCGGTCGACGGCCGAGGTCTTGCTCGCGTACCCGGGAGTTCATGCGTTGTGGGTGCACGCGCTCGCGCATGGGTTGTACGCGCGCCGGCGATTCACGCTGGCGCGGGTGGTCTCGCACGGCGGCCGCTTCTTGACCGGCATCGAGATTCACCCCGGCGCGCGGATTGGCAGACGAGTGTTCATCGACCACGGGATGGGCGTCGTGATCGGCGAGACGGCCGAGGTGGGCGATGACTGTCTACTCTACAAAGGAGTCGTGCTGGGCGGGACGTCGCTTGCCCGCGGCAAGCGACACCCGACTCTGCGCCGCGGCGTGACGGTCGGCTCGAATGCCTGCATCCTGGGGCCGATCGAGATCGGCGAAGGGGCGCGGGTCGGGGCGGGCTCGGTGGTCATCAAGTCGGTGCCGGCGGAGGCGACCGTCGTCGGTGTGCCCGGCCGGATCGTCCGGGCAGTGGAGCCTCATCTCGAGCCCGACCTGGAGCACGGCGAGCTGCCCGATCCGTTGACGAGCGATTTGCGAACGGTGGTGCGTGCAGAGCGCGCGCTCGTGGATCGGCTGCGCCGGGTCGAGGAGAAGCTCGGCATCGATTCGCCGGAGGAGTCGGAGGACGTCGGCCGGCTCGCCTCCGAAGTGAAGCTGTTCGACGAGGGTGGAGGCATCTAGCCCGCCCTCGTGACGCCGACGCTCGGGGCTCCTCGCTCTCGGGCTTGCAGAGAAAGGAAAGCGATGCGCATCGCCAACGACATCACGGAACTGGTCGGTGGGACTCCGCTGGTGAGACTGAATCGGGTCACCGACGGCTGTGTCGCCGAGGTCGTCGCCAAGCTCGAGATGCTCAATCCCGCCTCGAGCGTGAAGGACCGGATCGGGCTGGCGATGATCGACGCCGCCGAGCGCGAGGGCCTGGTCGGCCCGCAGACCGTTTTCGTCGAGCCGACCAGCGGTAACACCGGCATCGGTCTCGCTTTCGTCTGCGCCGCACGCGGCTACCGGCTCGTCCTGACGATGCCCGAGACGATGAGCGTCGAGCGACGCGCCCTGTTGCGCGCGCTCGGCGCCGACTTGATCCTGACGCCGGGCACCGAAGGAATGCGCGGAGCGATCGCTCGAGCAGAGCAGCTGGTCCAGGAGCAGCCCGACCATCTGATGCTTCAGCAGTTCACGAACCCGGCCAACCCCGCCATCCACCGAGCCACCACCGGCCCGGAGATCTGGGACGACACCGACGGCAGGGTGGACATCCTCGTGTGCGGCGTCGGCACGGGAGGCAGCGTCACGGGGATCAGCGAGTACATCAAGCCGCTCAAGCCCTCTCTGCGCGTGATCGCGGTGGAGCCGGCCGCCTCTCCCGTCCTCTCCGGCGGAGCGAGCGGGTCTCACTCGATCCAGGGGATCGGAGCGGGCTTCAAGCCCGACGTCCTGCGCTTGGATCTCGTCGACGAGATCGAGACCGTCGAGAACGACGACGCGATCACCATGACCCGACGGCTCGTGCGCGAAGAAGGGCTGCTCGTCGGGATCTCATCCGGCGCCGCCGCCCACGTGGCCTGCCGCGTCGCAGCACAACCGGAAAACCGCGGCAAGCTCGTCGTCACGCTCCTTCCGGACACCGGCGAGCGCTACCTCACGACGCCCACGTACGCCGGGCTCGCGGAGGACGATGCGTAGCAGGGACTCGGCCATGTCCGAAACGGACAGTACGGTGACGCGATGCGCCTGCTCGTCGCCCGCTGCGAGGTCCGCTACTCGGGCCGTCTGAATGCCGTGCTCCCCGAGGCGGTGCGGCTCCTGATCCTCAAAGACGACGGCTCCGTGCTCGTGCACGACGACGCCGGCGGCTACAAGCCGTTGAACAGCGTGGGTTAGCCGCGTCGTCTTCGTGCGGCGGTCAGCTCTGGCGAGAGCACGCTCGCGCAGCCGACGGGTGACGCCCTGAACATGCGCTTCTTAGAGCCGCCTTAGAAAGGCCTGCTCTTCTTTCAAAATCAAAGCGCAGTTTGCCCTTTCCGGTCGACCTGGTCACTCAAGCAGAGAGCTGAACGCGAGTCGCTGCCGCCATCCATCCATGACCGCCTTCGTCGTGGCGGTCGCGGCCGTATCCCTGATCACTGGTGGCTGTAGCGGCGCGCATTCGCCGAGAACCACAAGCGGGGCCGCCTCCTCGACC
>DATEXK010000549.1:0-3658 GCA_035257065.1 Gaiellaceae bacterium
TGAGGATCGACCACCAGGGCGACGAGCCGACGCCCTTCGAGTTGAACTGCACCTTATTCGCGAGCATCGATTGCTCGAGCGCCGCCTCCGACTGCGGTGTGGCGTAGTGGACGGAGATCTTCTTCCCGTCGGTCAAGGTGATGTCGAGCTGTTGCTTGCTCGGAGTGATCGTCACCACGTCGATCTGCCCCGGGTTATTGGAGACGAGCGAGTAGAGCTGCGACGTCGTCTGCTTCTCGACCTTGGTGGTGTGGCTCCCGAGCGTCTGCAAGGCCAGCCAGACGAGCGCTGCGATGATGATCAGCGGGAAGAGCGCACTCCGGAAGAAACGGTTCAAAAAAGGCCTCCCGGAAAGGGTACCTGACGTCCTTATCTACTCCCCAGCGTCGAGGTATTCCAAAGACGGCGAGCCCGTGTTCGCCTCCAAGTCAGGCCGGCCGCTCGCTCACCGAAACGCGACCGGACGCGGTATCGAAGGCGAGGTGCCGGGCGCCAGGCGAGCGGCTACCGGCGCGAGCTCAAGGAGTGAAGTCGCCCGATCAGTCGTTCAGGCTGATGGTGGGGATCGGCTCGGGCAGTGTGCGGGCGCTCTCGCTTGGCACGATCGCGGTTCCGACGGCGAAGAACTCGATTACGTGCGAGCCCCAGCCGTGCGAGCGTTCCTGCAGTTGCACGCCGACGATGCCTTCGGCTTGGAGCTGCTCGCCCTCTTTCTGCATCCGTTCCATCGCGAGCTCTCGTGCGTCGTAGAGGGCCTGCGTGAAGTTCGGCATCTCAACGTTTTGCCCCGCTTGCTTCATCGTCGCGAGCATCCCCTGGTGCGCGACGTGGTAGACGCACGAGCCCATCACGAGCCCAACGGGCCGGTGGCCTGAGGCGAGAAGCGTCCAGAAGTCCTGGCCGGAGAGGTCGCTCGTGAACGGCCGCCCATTCGGGGCGCGGTGAAGCTTGCCCTCATGGTGTTTCACGGCCGTGCCGATCGCGATGAACTCGGCGAGGTGCTGCCCCCACTCGTAGCGGCCGATGTCAAGCCGCACACCGACGATGCCGTCCGCGCCGAGCTGGTCCGCCTCCTCTTCCATTCGCGTCATCGCGAGCTCGCGCGCCTCGTACATCGCCTGGGAGAGCACCTCCATCTCCATCGACTGCTTCCAGCTCGATTGCTGGTAACCGATGTGGTAGATCGAGCTGCCGATCACGAGGCCGAGCGGGTCGAAGCCCGCCTGCTTGACGAGCAGAAACTCGTTGACGGAGAGGTCGGAGGTAAAGAAGCCGCCCTTCATCTGGGCGAGGCGCGCCCGTCCATGCTCGGGCACGCCTTCGGTCGAGGTCGGGTCGTAGCTCATCTGTTGCCTCCTAGGACGTGCGGTGAGAGTGAGTCCTTGCGTAGCTCGATTCGCGGCACCGCGTCGAGGTCGCGGCCGGTGGTCCGTCGTTCGCCGATCGCCGTGCCGATCACGTGGAACGTGACGACGAGGTCGGTGCGGCGCGATCCGCCCGCGTTGTTCTCGCGCTCCTCGGCGCTGTGCTCGATCGAGACGCCGACGACGCCGGCGGCGCCAATCGTGCGCGCTTCCGAGGTCATGCGCGCGAGCGCGGTCTCACGCGCGTCGTAGACGCCGCGAGTGAAGTCGCGCAACTCCTGGTTTGCCCAGCTCGACCAGTAACCGGACGCCTGCTGCGTCGACAAGCCGGGAACGACGTAGTGCACGGTCGACGCGCCGACGACCCCAAGCGGGCGGTAGCCCGCCTGCCACAGCTTCCACGTGTCCTGCCCGGAGAGGTCGGTGAGCGCAGGCCGCTCAACGGGCTCGGCGCCCTCGACGCGCACCGCCGTGCCGACTGCGACGTACTCGATCGCACCGGCCGCCCAGTCGTGCTGGCCTTTCGTCAAGTGCAGGCCGACGACAGCGTCGGCTCCGACGAGCTTCGCCTCCTGCTCGAGCCGTGCGAACGCGCGCAGGCGAGCGGTGTTCCACGCCTCGGAGACGACGGTCAGCTCCTGCGAGACCCCACCCACCTGCCAGCCGCCATAGGAGCCGGGCCGCTGCTGCCAACCGACGTGGTAGACCGAGCTGCCCATCACCTGGGCGATCGGCCGCAACCCGAGCGCGTGCACGAGCGCGAACTCGCCAACCGAGAGGTCCGAGGTGAAGAAGCCCGATGTCGCCTTGCCGATCTCCACCAGCCGCTGCTGCGCGCGGAGCGGCAACTCGCCACGCGCGAGCGCCTCGAGCGACGACGCCTGTTCGGCCTCCGCGCGGGATCGCGCTTCGCGATCGTCGTCGCTGCCGCGACGGAAGAAGACCATCGCGTTCTAGCCCTCGAGGAGCTGCTCGAGCGCGAGCCGCGACTGCTCACTCGTCTGGGCCTCGTTCGCAAGCTCACGCACAAGCGAATCGATCCAAGCATCGAGCGAGACGACCGTGCTCTTCAGCACGATCCCGCGCACCGCAGTCGCACACCGCGTCTCGACCGCGCCACCGTGCGCCCCGAGCAGGAAGCGCGTCCCGCCGAGATCGAGCTCGATCGCCGTGACGTGCTTCTGCTTCGACAGCAGCCGGACAGGGCGGCGCTCGACCTTCACACGGCCAGGCAGCGCGCGGTCGAGCTTGTCTGCGAGCACCTCCACGAACGTCCGCAGGTCGCCGCTAGAGGCGCGCAACGAAGCCGCCGACAGGTCGAAGTCGTACTCATCGTCGGGCACCCCGGCGTCGCTTGCGCTCGGATCGGGCACGCTCGAAGACTAGATGTCCCGCGGAGCCGGCGTACCGTGTCAAATCCGCCGCAAGCTGATGACCCTCGGCTGCGCCAGCATGCGGCAACGTCCCCTGAGCGAGGTCCCCTGAGCGAGGCCGCCCAAGTACGCTGAGGAGTGGTCTTGGCCGAAGTGAAGATTTCTACCGATCGGGGCGAGCTGCCGTGTGGGGTGCGCAAACTCGATTCGGGCGCCGGTCAAGAATTTCAGATTGCTGGATTTGCAGGCGAAACCGGATTTGCGCACCCCACACGTCATCCGTCACCTTGAGCGTTGATTCCCGGTCGGCGCCACGATGTGATGGGACCCTCCGAACTGCGTTTGTGCGTCTTTTGTGCGTCGCTTGGTGAGCCTGGCCCTAGGCTCAGCTACAAAAAGGCCCCTAGCAGGGCCTTTTTTAGTGGGCGGTACTGGGCTCGAACCAGAGACGGATTATTCCGTCGACCGGCTCGAGAATGCCGCGCGGCCGAGCGTCTCTCGAAAGAGATCGAAGCTGGGAGCCTGCGGGAGTGAACGGAGCGTGCGTGCGAGCCGCCGGGTTGCGGCGGGATGGAGACCAGCCGCCTCGCAGCAGTCGGCGAACTTGGCGTCGAGGTCGGCGTCGGACAGCGGGTTGCACGAGTCGCCGTAGGTGTGATCCACCCTGTCGCTGACGTCCGAGCCGGGCAGTGCCAGGGTCAGGACTGCGTAGCCGTCGCCGTAGGCGGGGTCGCCGAGCGGGGGGATCTCGCTCTCCCGGGCGGTGACCTTCGCCATCGACGACCGCACCCGCTCGTCGTCGAGCGCAGCGGCGTCGAAGTGCTTGAGGCGGAGCTCGCCGTGGACGAGCGCGACCGAGACGGCGTAGGCCATGCTGAACTTCGCCTCGGTCGCCGTCGCAGGATGGCGGGCGAGCAGCGG
>DATEXK010000550.1:0-9483 GCA_035257065.1 Gaiellaceae bacterium
GGTACGTCGGATCGGCGCACAAGGGCAAGCCCGCGTACGTCATCGTGGGCGTACCGTGGGCGCAAGCACCGCCGCTCGACGCGCTGGAGATCGAGGCCCGGGTGTGGGCGGCTACGTGCTCGCTCCTGCTTGACCGGGACAAGCTCCTGGCACTGATCCCGTCACCGGCAGCCGAGGAGGAAGCAGCGATGGGCGAACAGGTCAAGGCGCTGCAAGTGAAGGTCATCGAGCTGGAGACTGCGTCGGCTCGGCTCGAAGTCAGCCTTGCGAAGAACGCTGTATCCGAGCAAGTGGCGGGTGTTGCCCGGCAAGACCTCGCACGCGAGACCGCCGAAGCACGCGACCACCTGGCGAGGCTGGAGGGGTGGCAAGTCAGGGCGGGGGACGCGCACTCCAGGCGCGAGCAGATCCTCACGTTGGCCGACCTGGACGAGGCGCTATCCGGAGCAGACATCGACCTGCAAGCGCACGTCTACGATGTGCTGGACCTGGAGGCCATGACCGGCGAGTTGTCCGACGGCGAAGTCAAGCAGCGCGTCCGTGACGTACTCGGGGAGGGCTACCCGGAGGAGCGCTTCACCCCTGGCGCGTTGAGTGTGTGGCGCACAACGATGGTGACGGAGGACCTCGTCCAGGACGTCAAGGACCGGCAGCCGACCAAGGCGGCGGCAGACTCCACCGGCATCCGGTTGACCGTGATGGGGCAGCTCGCGGCGGACACTGCAGCCCGGTTCACAAGAACGTCTGCCCTAGCAGGAAGACGTTCAGGGAGATGATCAGCCCTGCGACCATCGACGCGAGAACCACGGTCGCGCGACGGTTGACGAGGACGCCCATCAGCGAGCGGCGGCTCGTGAACATCACGAGCGGGACGAGCGCGAAGGGAATCCCGAACGACAACACCACCTGGCTGATCACGAGCGTCCGCGAGGGGTCGACGCCGATTCCGATTGCGACGAACGCCGGCACCATCGTGACGAGCCGCCGGACGGCGATCGGGATCTGCTTGTTGATGAACCCTTGCATCACGACCTGGCCCGCGAGCGTCCCGACAGCGGAGCTCGAGAGGCCGGAGCCGATGAGCGCGACGGCGAAGATCGTCGCCGAGGCGCTGCCGAGCAGGGGTTGCAGGGTCTTGTGCGCGCTTTCGATCGAGCCGACGTTGTGCAGGCCCTTGTCGAAGAACGTGCTCGCCGCCATCACGAGCATCGCCATGTTGATCAGGCCGGCGATGGTCATGGCGACGACGACGTCGATCCGCGTGTACCGCAGCAGCTTCCTCGCTTCCGCATCGTTCTCGGGAACGATCCGCCGCTGCGTCAGCGAGGAGTGCAGGTAGATCACGTGCGGCATGACGGTCGCGCCGAGGATGCCGACTGCGAGGAGGATCGACTCGGTGCCCTTGAACTGAGGGAGGACGGCGTGCTTCGCGACCGTCAGCAGCGGTGGGTGCGCCAAGAAGATCTCGGCCAGATAGCAGGTTCCGATCACGCCGACCATCGCGGCGATCGTCGCCTCGAGCGGGCGGAAACCGAACCGCTGGAGGCTGAGGATCGCGAACGCGGCGACGCCGGTGAGGATCGCGGCGGGGAAGAGGGCGATGCCGAACAGCAAGTTGAACCCGAGTGCGGCGCCGAGGAACTCCGCGAGGTCGGTCGCCATCGCGATCACCTCCGCCTGGAGCCAGAGCAGGATCGACGTGCGCCGGGAGAAGCTCTCCCGGCAGACCTCGGGCAGGTTCTTCCCGGTGGCGATGCCGAGCTTTGCCGAGAGCGTCTGAATCAGCATCGCCATCAGGTTCGAGGCGACGATCACCCAGACGAGCGTGTAGCCGAACTTCGAGCCGCCGGCGATGTTCGTGGCGAAGTTGCCCGGGTCGATGTAGGCGACGGCCGCGATGAACGCCGGCCCGAGAAATGGGAGAAGCCGGAACTTGCTGCCACCCTGGAGGATGCGCTCTCCCTGGCCGAGGTGCGGTGGTCTGCCCTCAAGGCGTGTGCTCAACACGAAAAGTTAGTCTAGCCTAAATTACCGGGCGCCGACTGCTCGCCGGGACGGCGCGACTCTAGACTGCACCCGATGCTCGAACGCACGCAGGCTCGTGCTCTGCCGTTGCTCAATCGGGCGGTGGACGTGACGCCCGCGGTTCAGACGTGTTGTGGGGCCTGTCGCACCTGCGTGACGACGAACGTCCTGACGCTCGCGGGCGCCGGCATCGTCGGTGCGGTGTTGTACATCCGTCGCTTCGCGCGTCGCGTCTTGAAGGTCGCCTAGCCCGAGAATCAGGAGTGCACGAGCCGCAGGTCGGCCAGCTGGCGCCAGCGCTCCTCGAGATCGAATCCGTAGCCGACGAAGAGCTCGTCCGGCACGACGAAGCCGACGTAGCGGACCGGCAGGTCGTCGACGAGCCGGCGATACGGCCGATCGAGCAGCGTGACGGCCGCGATCGAGCGTGGCTTGCGGAGCTCGAACGTGCGCACGAGATAGTGCAGCGTGAGCCCGGTGTCGACGACGTCCTCCACGACGATCACGTCGCGGTCGCGGATGTCGGCGTCGAGGTCCTTGAGCACGCGGATCTGCTCGTGGCCGCCCATCTGGGCGCTGCCGTAGCCGGCGAGCTCGACGAAGTCGAGGCCGTGGAGGATCGGCATCGCGCGGGAGAGGTCGGCGAGGAAGACGAAGCTTGCCTTGAGCGACCCCACGAGGATGGGCTCGCGATCGGCGTAGTCGTGCGCGATCTCCGCGCCGAGCTCGCGCACGCGCGCCCCGAGCTCGTCAGCCGAGAGATAGATCTCGCCGATCCGTGGGTCCGTGGCGGGATCTCCTAGGAGGGTGCCAGATCGAGATTGAAGTGCTGTGCGAGCCGCTCGATGTCGCGCTTGTAGAAGAGCTTGATCCTCACGTCCGGATAACGCTCACGCAGCTTGCGGAGCTTGCGGTTCTTCCGGGTGACGAGCGACTGCTTCATCAGGGTGATCTCCACGTACAGATCCTGGTCGGGGAGGTAGAAGTCCGGCGCGAACGCCTCGAGCACGCGACCGTTCTCGTCCTCCTCGAGGACGAATGTCGTCGGCTCGTACTCCCACGGCACCCCGTAGTAGTCGAGGACCTTTGCGCACTCGAGCTCAGCCTGACTCGCGAAACGCGGCGGCTCCGTGCCCCGATATACCTGGAAATCAGGGATTTCTAGCGCCAACGGTGTCCACGGTACCTGGACAGTCGGACGTTGAATCGGGCGGCTTGGTGAATGTCTGGTAAATAGCTTGGGCCATGGCACGCCTCAGCCTCGTCCCGCAGAAGCGCGAGTTCTTCGCGCTCTACAACCGCGCCGCCACGAACGCCGTGGCGATCGCGCAGGCTCTGATCGACCTGCTGGACGGATTTCCTGGTGGCGCCGACGCCCATGCGCGGGAGATCAAGGAGCTCGAGCACGAGGGCGACCGGTTCACCCACGAGGTCATCGACCTGCTCAACCGCACCTTCATCACGCCGTTCGACCGGGACGACATGTACCGGCTCATCACCGTGCTCGACGACATCTGCGACAACATCGACGACGCCGCCGAGAAGATCACCGGCTACGGCGTCCGTGAGATCCGCAGCCAGGCGACCGAGCAGGCTCATGTCATCCATCGCTCGGCCAGCAAGCTCCGCGAGGCGATTGCGGAGCTCGAGGGATTCAAAGATTCCCGGCGGGTGCTGATCGAGCTGCGCGAGCTCGAGGACGAAGGCGACCGGATTGCGCTGCAGGCGATCTCCGAGCTCTTCAACGGCGGCACGGACGCGATCACGCTCGTGCGCTGGAAGGACATCCACGAGTCGCTCGAGGAAGCCGTCAACGCATGTGAGAACGCAGCGGACGTGCTCGAGGCGATTCTCGTCAAGAACCGCTAGCCGCGGGCATGAACAACACGCTCCTCGTCGTCGTGATCGTCGTCGGGCTGGTATTCGACTTCACGAACGGCTTCCACGACACCGCGAACTACGTCGCCACCTGGGTCGGCACGCGTGCGCTCACACCCCGGATGGCGGTGGCGGTCTCGGCGGTGGCGAACCTCGCCGGCGCGTTCGTCACGACGGCGGTTGCGAAGACCGTCGCCAAAGGGATCATCGACGCGCACCTCGCGACCCAAAAGACGATCCTCGCCGCGCTTCTCGGAGCGATCGTCTGGAACCTGCTCACCTGGTGGATCGGCCTGCCGTCGAGCTCGACGCACGCGCTGATCGGAGGACTCATCGGCGCAGCCCTCGTCCAGTCGGGCGCGAGCGGCGTGCAGTGGCACGGCATCGTCGAGAAGGTGGTGATCCCGGGCGCCGTCTCACCCGTCATCGGCTTCGCCGGCGCCTTCGTGCTGATGGTGATCATCTACCGCGTCTTCTTCCGGGTGCGGCCCGGAATCGTGCACCGCGGCTTCCGCTACGGACAGCTCGTCACGGGGACCTGGGTGGCGTTCACCCACGGCGCCAACGATGCGCAGAAGACGATGGGCGTGATCACACTCGCGCTCATCGCGAACGGGAACCTCTCGGCCGACACGTTCAACGTCTCGATCTGGGTCAAGATCGGCGCCGGACTGACGATCGCCGCGGGCACGTACGCCGGCGGCTGGCGGATCATCCGGACGCTCGGGCAGCGCATCTACAAGCTGCAGCCGGAGCACGGCTTCGCGGCGCAGCTGTCGGCCGGCTCGACCCTCTTCGTCGGAACGCACTTCGGGTTCCCGATCTCCACGACCCATGTCGTCACCGGGTCGATCATGGGCGCCGGCGCGACGCGAGGCATCTCCGCGGTCAAGTGGGGCATCGCCGGGAACATCCTCGTCGCCTGGCTGCTGACGCTCCCCGCTGCGGCGCTCGTCTCCGCGGCGCTCTACTACCCGGTTTCCTGGATCTTCTAGTGGTTTGACCACTAGTGTTCGGGCATGCCGCAGGGACGGGACGGGCGACCGTTCACGATCGTTCAGCTGTCCGATCTCCACTGCGGGCAGCAGTTCTTCCTGCCGACGCTGCTCGAGCGCGCGATCGCGGAGGTCAACGAGCTCGCGCCGGACGTCGTCGTCATCTCCGGCGACCTGACGTCACACGGATTCAAGGAGGAGTACGCCGTCGCCCGCGATTACGTCGACGAGATCGAGTGCAAGTCGCTCGTCGTGATCCCCGGCAATCACGATTCACGCAACGTCGGCTACGTGCATTTCGAAGAGCTGTTCGGCGATCGGAACTCCGTGCTTCGCGTCGGCGACGTGACGATCGTCGCGGTCGACTCGACCGAGCCCGATCTCGACAACGGCCAGATCGGCCGCGGGCGCTACGGCTGGATCGAAGAGCAGTTCGCCGACGCAGCCGATCTGCGCATCTTCGTGCTGCACCACCATCTGCTGCCGGTGCCGGGCACGGGCCGCGAGCGGAACATCGTCAACGACGCAGGCGACGCGCTCGAATGTCTCCAGCGCGCGGGCGTCGATCTCGTGCTCTCCGGGCACAAGCACGTTCCGTATGCCTGGCGGCTCGAGGATCTCTTCATCGTGAACGCGGGCACCGTCTCGTCGTCCCGTCTCAGAGGCCACGGCCGTCCCTGTTACAACGTCGTCGAGGTCGACGGGACGCATGTGTCGGTGTGGCGGAAGTATCCGTTCCACGACCAGGAGCGCATCATCCAGTTCTCGACCGAGACGAAGACATACGAGAAGTACACGGCGCGGATCGAGGGTGAGGTGACGAGCAACCGATGAAGGCTGTCGCGATCGTCGACGGGGAGCACTATCCCGATGTCGTGCGAGAGGCACTTGCAGAGTTGCCGTACGAGTTCGTCGGCGTGATGCTCGTCGGCGGCACCGAGAAGCTGCGCGGCGTGCCGGACTACGGCGTTCCGCTTGTGACCGAGCCCGGCGATGCCGAGATCGCGGTCGATCTGTCCGATGAGCCGGTCCTCGACCCGCGGACGCGCCTCCATCTTGCGAGCCGGTTCCTTGCGGACGGCATCCCGTACGTCGGCGCCGACTTCCGCTTCGATCCGCCGGCGCTGCATCCGTTCGAGGTGCCGTCGCTCGGGGTGATCGGCACGGGCAAGCGCGTCGGCAAGACGGCGGTGACGGGCGCGGTCGCGCGCGCCCTTGCCCGTGACCGGCGTGTGGTCGTCGTCGCAATGGGGAGGGGCGGTCCCGCCACGCCGGAGCTGATCGAGTCGCCGCCCTCGCTCGACGAGCTCGTCGCCCTGTCCCGCAGCGGTAGGCACGCCGCGTCGGATCATCTCGAGACGGCTGTGCTCGCCGGCGTGCCGACGATCGGTTGCAGACGCGCGGGCGGCGGCATGGCCGGTGCGACGTTCACGTCGAACGTCCTCGAGGGCGCCGCACTCGCGGCGAGCCTCGACCCCGACGTGGTCGTGTTCGACGGCAGCGGCGCGGCGATTCCGCCGATCGACGTCGACGCGCGCATCCTCGTCGCGCACGACGTCGCCTCCGGGCTCAATCCCTATCGCGTGCTGATCAGCGACGTCGTGCTCACGATGAGCGAGCACGTGGCGCGCGACGTGCGGGCGCTGGGTAAGCCCGCGTTTTGCTTCGGGCTCCGCCTGCGCCCGGTCGAGCGCTTGACCGGCAGGCGCATCGCCCTCTTCACCACGGGGAACGTTCCGTTCGCGCATCTCGGGGCCGACGTTACGTTCGTCTCCCGCAACCTCTCCGACCGCGTAGCTCTGGCGGATGACCTGCGCAATGTCGACGCGGACACGTATGTCGTCGAGATCAAGGCCGCAGCGATCGACATGGTGGCGGAGGCGGCGCTCGAGCGCGGCGTGAAGCTCGTCTTCGCCGACAACGAGGTCGTAACGCAGCCGGGCGAGCTCGACCTCGACGAGCTCTTTCGGGGTCTCGCACCGTCGAAGGTGCGCGCGTGACCGAACCGCGCCGCATCATGCCGCTGCCGCTCGGCGGCGAGCACGGCCTTCCGTACTCGCGCGGCCTGATGGCGCGTGCGCTGATCGCTGTAGGCGTGGCCCCCGAGCGTGCGTACGCCCTCGCGAGGCGCGTGGCCGAAGACGTCGACGAGCGCGGCACCGACATCGTCGAGCTCGGGCGCCTCGAGACGCTCGCGATCGAGATCCTCGGCGAGGTCGAAGGCAGGGAGGCGCTGCGCCAGCTTCGGCGCTATCAGGAGCTCCGTGAGCTCGACCTGCCTCTCGTGATCCTCGTCGGCGGAGCGACCGGAACGGGCAAGTCGACGGTGGCGACGGAGATCGCCTACCGCCTCGGGATCACGCGCGTCACGTCCACGGACTTCATCCGGCAGACGATGCGCGCCTTCTTCTCACACGAGTTCATGCCGGCGATCCACTATTCGAGCTTCGAAGCGGGCGACGCAGTGCCACTCGCGGACGATCCGCTCGTCGCCGGTTTCCTCGAGCAGTCGCGCAACGTTCTTGTCGGCGTGCGGGCGTCGATCGAGCGGGCGCTGCAAGAAGGCTGGTCGATGGTGCTCGAGGGCGTGCACCTCGTGCCGGGCCTGCTGCCTGCGATCGAGGAGGGTGCGCTCGTGAGCGCGTGCGTCCTGAAGATCGACGACGAGGAGGCGCACGCGCGGCACTTCTTCTCGCGCGAAGCGGGTGCGGAACGGCCGATGGCCAAGTACCTCGACCGCTTCGACGAGATCCGGCGCCTGCAGCAGTACATCGTCGATCGCGCCGAGCGCGAAGGTATCGCCGTGATCGAGAATGAGAGCGCCAACCGAGCGACGATGGCGGTCGCCGAGCTCGTGTTGTCGGCGGCCGAGCGGACGAGGGAGCGCGTGTGACGGACACGGACATCGAGGTGGAGTCGACTCGCGATGAGACGCCGGCGGCGCACACGCAGCCGTGCAACTGCCAGTCGTACCTGCGCGCGACGGAGCGCGCCGCGCTCGCGGCGGCGCGCTGGCTCGGCCGAGACGATCAGGAAGCGGCGGAGGAAGCAGCGGCGACGGGCATGCGTGCGACGCTCGACACGCTCTCGATCCGCGGCAGGATCGTCTTCGGCTCGTTCGACCACACGACCGGGCTCGCACCCGGCTCGACGCTCGGCGCCGGCGGCCCCGACGTCGATCTCGCGCTCGATCCCCTCGAGGGACGCGGCGTGGTTGCAAGAGGCGGCAACGGTGCGATGTCGATGATCGCGATCGGGGACACCGGCAATCTGATGGGCCTCCCCGACATGTACATGCGCAAGCTCGCGGTCGGCCCGCGCGCCCGCGGCTCGATCGACCTGCTGCGTCCCGTCGCCGAGAACGTGCAGGCCATCGCGGAGGCATTCGGACGCCGCGTGAACGACATCACGACGATCGTGCTCGATCGCCCGCGCCATCACGACCTGATCGAGGAGATCCGCAACTCGGGCGCGCGCATCAAGCTGATCCAGGACGGCGATGTCACCGCCGCAATCTCGGCCGCCATCCGCGGTACGAACGACCACCTGTCGATCGGCATCGGCGGCACACGTCAGGCCGTGCTGTCCGCCGCGGCGCTGCGCTGCCTCGGCGGCGAGCTGCAGGCGCAGTTCTGGCCGACCTCGCGACGCGAGATCGACGAGCTCCGAGACCTCGGCATCGACGACTATGCCCGCGTGTTCCAGACCGAGGATCTCGCGTCGGGTGAGGTGATCGTCGCGGCGACCGGCGTGTCGAACGGCGACCTCCTGCGCGGCGTGCGCTTCCTCGCCGACAGCGCGCGGACGCACTCGCTCCTCATGTGCACCCGCTGCAACTGGGTGCGCTTCGTCGACGGCATCCATTTCTTCGCCCGGGAGCGGCGCGAAGAGGTGCGGCTGCTCGGCTATTAGCGGCTTGGTTGAGCCGAAAGTGGACGTGAGGGCGTTGGCGCGGCGGACTCTCTCGACGCCTCGAAGGCTGCAAGAAGACCGTGTGTCACTCCGTGTGTCACTTCGTGTGTCACTCCGTGTGTCACTCTCAATCCAAGGCCAATCTCTACGCACCGAAGCACTCGAGGCGTGATCGACCTTTAGCTCTGGAGGCCGACGGCGCGGGCCTCGAGTCGCTCGCACGTCTCGTCGGCCGAGGTTGCGGCGTCGAAGAGGCCCGCTGCCTTGCGCGCGCGGTAGAAGTTCGAGCGTACGGTGCTGTCGCTCGGTGGTGAACCTGCGGCACTGACGAACACGAAGTCCGGGTAGTTGCCGGCGACTGGGAACGTGATCAATTGCCGTGCCTGTTCACCTACACTCCGGTCGGGTGCGCAAACTCGTCCGGTGGTTCGAGAGTGAGCCTCATTCGTTTCCTGGACAGCCGGTCGCTTGGTGATCGGTTCGGAAACCCTGACGGCGTTCTATAGCGGCTCGGAAGAACGAGCGAGCATCGGCTGCTCTTCGAGAAGATGCTTCAGGTTGCCCCACATCGTCTCCTCCTGGCGCTCCCCAGCGCGGGCGACGATGCGGCTCATCAGCTTCAACACTCCGCGGGTCTCTACGTCCCACGCCCACCGCATGCGGGTTCCCCCGG
>DATEXK010000551.1:0-4547 GCA_035257065.1 Gaiellaceae bacterium
CCGCCGCCGAGCCGCCGCTCAAGCCGCCCACCGAGAGGTCGAGCGCCGCCGGATTGCCGACCTGGTCGGTCGTCCCGCCCGCCGCGAACTCGTGCGTGTGGAGATGGCCGAGCAACACCATCCCGGCCTCGCAGAGCCTCGACCAGACAGCGCACGATCGCGCCGGCGTCTTGTCGAGCAGCCGGCTCGAGGCGGTCAGCGGCTTGCCCGCGACCGCATAGAGATCCTTGAGCCCAATGGGCACGCCGCAGAGCGGTGAGCTCTCGCCGCGCGCAAGCCGTGCGTCGGCGCGATCCGCAGCCTCCAGTGCGTCTTCCTCGTAGACGCGCACCCAGGCGTTGATCGAGGCCGGATCGCCTTCATGGCTGTGCGTGCCGTCGCGCTCCCGGATGCGCGCGAGGCATGCCGTCGCGAGCTCACGCGCCGACAGCGCCTGCTCGTGGAGGAGCGCGCCCGCCTCGACGACACCGAGATCGGCAGGATCGGTCACTCGTCGGTCACCTTGCCCTTTCATGTTCGAGTTTTTGGAACGCTCGTCCGCTAGTTGGAGCAGCGGCCGGGAATGCGTTTATACATCGCCCACCGGGCGGTTAGAAGGAACCCGGAGCTGCGCGGACGTCCCGACGGGCGGCTACCGTCGCTGCGACGAGCTCGTCGCAGCACAACCCAAGGAGGCCCGAACCGTGTCCCGCCGTGCCACGCCGCCCTTCCGCGCCGACCACGTGGGCAGCTTGCTCCGTCCCCCACAACTGTTCAGAGCGCGCGCCGATTTCGCCGCCGGAGCCATCGCCGCGGCCGAGCTGCGTGCGATCGAGGACGACGCGATTCGCGAAGTCGTGACGATGCAGGAGGACGTCGGCCTGCAGGCCGCAACCGACGGCGAGCTCCGCCGCGCCTCCTGGCACATGGACTTCATCTTCCAGCTCGACGGGATCACGAAGGAGGTCGGCGACGCGCCGGTGCAGTTCCACAACGAGCGCGGCGACATCGAGTTCACGCCGGCGGCGCTGCACGTCGACGGCAAGCTCGGCGTGTCGAAAACGATCTTCGGCGACGACTTCACGTTCCTGAAGGAGACGGTGACGACGGCCGTCCCGAAGCTGACGATCCCCTCGCCGAGCATGGTCCACTACCGAGGCGGCAAGGCGTCGATCGATGAGAGCGTCTATCCCGAGCTCGCTGCGTTCTGGGCGGATCTCACGGCTGCGTACCGCGACGAGGTGCGCCGGCTCGGCGAGCTCGGCTGCACGTACCTGCAGGTCGACGACACGAGCCTCGCGTACATGAATGACCCGCATCAGCGCGACTACATCGCCTCGATCGGGGGCGACCCGGAGCGGCAACACGTCGAGTACATCCACCACATCAACGAGTCGCTCGCGGGACGACCGGACGGAATGTCGGTGACAACGCACATGTGCCGCGGCAACTTCCGCTCGTCGTGGGTGGCATCAGGCGATTACGAGTACGTCGCCGACGCGCTGTTCAACGAGCTCGAGGTCGACGGTTTCTTCATGGAGTGGGACGACGAGCGCTCGGGCGGCTTCGAGCCGCTGCGCCTCGTGCCCAAGGGCAAGCACGTCGTGCTCGGCCTGGTGACGACGAAGCACGGCGAGCTCGAGCAGAAGGACGACCTGAAGCGCCGGATCGACGAGGCGTCGAAGTTCGTCGACCTCGACCAGCTGTGCCTGTCGCCGCAGTGCGGCTTCTCGTCGACGCTCGACGGCAACGACCTCAGCTACGAGCAGCAGGTCGCGAAGCTCCGGCTCATCGTCGAGGTCGCCGACGAGGTGTGGGGCTGAGGGCGAGGCCCTGGCTCCGCGAGGCGCTCACCGGAGGTTCTCTAGCGGCGCCGCAACGAGGCGTGCTCGAGCGCCGGCGGCGTCCACCCCGCGTCGGCCGGACTGATGTTGCGCCCCGGCGGGACGATCGCGTCGATCTCGTCCAGCACCTCGTCGCTCAGCGCCACCTCGTCCGCCCCGAGCTGGCCCTCGAGCTGCTCCATGGTGCGCGGGCCGACAATCGCCGCCGTCACCGCAGGATGGCGCAGAACGAACGCGAGCGCGAGGTGGATCAGCGAGATTCCTGCCCGCTCCGCCAGCTGCGCGAGCTGGTCGGCCGCGTCGAGCTTCGCCTGGTTCTCAGGGAGCGTGAGGTCGTAGCGACCGGGAAGCCGTTCGGCGCGCGTCGACGGCGGCGCCTCCTGGCCCTTGCGATACCCGCCCGTGAGCCAGCCGCCGGCGAGCGGGCTCCAGGGGATCACACCCATGCCGTAGCGCTCGCAGATCGGCAGCACCTCGGCCTCGACTCCGCGCACGAGCATCGAGTACGGCGGCTGCTCGCAGACGAAACGCTCGCGGCCACGACGATCGGCGACCCATTGCGCCTCGACGATCGCCGAAGGCGGGAACGTCGAGCTGCCGAAGTAGCGGATCTTGCCGGCCCGTACAAGGTCGGTCA
The DNA here is from genome assembly GCA_035257065.1 of Gaiellaceae bacterium. Classification (GTDB taxonomy): domain Bacteria; phylum Actinomycetota; class Thermoleophilia; order Gaiellales; family Gaiellaceae; genus Palsa-739. The sequence goes on from DATEXK010000551.1 coordinate 2,461, forward strand.
GCGCGCCGAGCGTCTCGTCGATGTCGGTTCCCGGCTCGGGGCGGTGCACCTGATAGAGGTCGATCCAGTCTGTCCCGAGCCGCCGCAGGCTCGCCTCGACCTCCTGCACGATCCAGCGACGGGAGTTTCCGCGCCGGTTCGGATCCTCGCCCATCGCGCCGTGGAACTTCGTCGCCAGCACGATGTCGTCACGACGGCCCGCGAGCGCCTTGCCGACGATCTCTTCCGACTCGCCCTGCGAGTAGACATCGGCCGTGTCGATGAAGTTGATCCCGGCGTCGAGCGCCCGATGGATGATCCGAATCGACTCTTCGTGATCCGGGTTTCCCCAGGCGCCGAACATCATCGCGCCGAGGCAGAGCGGGCTGACGCTCACGCCGGTCCGGCCCAACATCCTGTGCTCCATCTACGGAGATGTATCAGCGCCGGCAGGAGCAGCGTCGAGGGACCGTGGCCGCTCGCTTACGGAATAAGGACGGCGCGCCCGGTGATGTCGCCTGCGCGCAAGCGCTCGAGCACCTCGTTCACCGACTCCAGCGGGTGCGTCTCCGAGACGAGCCGCACGCGGCCTGCGGCGTGCAGCTGCACGAGCTCCCAGAGGTCGATCCACGAGCCGACGAGGTTGCCGACGATCGCCTGCTCGGCGACGACGAGCGACGCGGACTGGCACGAGATCTCGCCGCCGTAGCCGATGACGGAGTACGTCCCGCCGCGGGCGAGCATCGCGAGCGAGCCTGCGTGCGTCGCATCGGTGCCGACGAAGTCGAACACGACGTCGGCGCCTCGGCCGCCGGTCAGGTCGCGAACCGCATCCGCGGCGTCGACGCCGTCGACGACGTGGTCGGCCCCGAGCTCGCCGGCAAGGCGCCGCCGGCGCTCGTCGGTGTCCACCGCGATGACGCTGGACGAGGCGAGCTCGCGCACCAGCTGGAGCGCGATGTGGCCGACGCCGCCCACCCCCGTCACGACCGCGGTCGTCCCGGGCCCCAGCAGATGCTTGAGCCGGCGCACTGCGTGATACGCCGTGAGCCCCGCGTCGGCGTGCGGCGCAATCGCGACAGGCTCGACACCGGGCGGCAACTTCACGAGCGACCGCTCGTCGACGAGCACGTACTCCGCGAAGCCACCGTCGACCGAGAGGCCGGTGAAGTCGTGCCGTTCGCAGTGCATGTCGTTGCCACGCCGGCACGAGACGCAGAGCCCGCAGCTGTACGGCGGATACACGAGCACCGCGTCGCCGGCCGCAACCGTTGTGACGTCGCTCCCGACGGCCTCGATCCAGCCCGCGTTCTCGTGCCCGAGCACGCGCGGCAACGTCACGCCGGCCGGCTCCATCAAGCCCTCCATCGCATGGAGGTCGGTTGCGCACACACCGGCACCGCCGATCCGGACGAGCACGTCTCTCGGCTTCGTGAGCTCGGGCACCGGCGCGTCGACGAGCTCGAGCGGCCGGTGGTACTCGCGCAGGACGGCGACTCTCATCAGCCCGCACCTTCTAACACTTCGCGCATGCGGCGCGCGCTCACGGTGCGAACTCCGGATCGGGCTCGATCGTGACGGCGATCAGCAGCGGCTCTTGCCGCTCGCCGAGCGTCGGCAGCACCTCGTCGAGCGTCTCGACGAGCGTCGCGTAGTCGCGGATCCGCCGCGCGGCACAGCCGAAGGCCTCCGCGAGCCCTGCCACGTCGACGTCGATCGTCGGCCACGGACCGTGACCGCCCTGCTGCTCGGCGAGCCGGTCCATGATCGCGTAGCCGCCGTTCTCGAGGATGACGTAGAGCGCACCGGCGCCGTACTCCGCCGCGCTCCACAGCGCCTGGATCGCGTAGAGCGACGAGCCGTCGCCGACCACGGCGACCACGGGACGGTCGGGGCGCGCCATGCGCAGGCCGGCGGCCGCGGGAATCGCGAAGCCCAGGCCGCCCATCGCGGGGCTGATCGACCCGAGCGGCTCCCGCACGATCAGCCGCGCAAGCAGCTCGGGACGATTCGACGGACATTCCTCGATGACGACCGCGTTCCGCGGCAGGCGATCGGCGAGCGCCTGAAGCACGTGGCCGGCGCGCAACGGCTCACCGTCGGCCGGC
>DATEXK010000552.1:0-7780 GCA_035257065.1 Gaiellaceae bacterium
CGGCTCGAGCGCGCGCTCGAGCTCGTGCAATCCGACCTTCGGCGCCTGTAGTCGAGACTCCGCGAGGCACCGCTCAGGCGCCTCGGTGCCGCATAAGGGCAGCGGTACCCTGGCTCAGTGAGCGCCGTTCCGTACCGCACGACCTTCGTCCGTCTGCTCGGGTTTCTCCGCCCGTACCGGAGGGGACTGATCATCTCGATCTTCCTTGCCGTCGGTTCGCAGGCGGCGCAGATCGCGCTCATCTGGATCACCGGACACGGCGTCATAGACGACGCACTCGTACACCGCGACACGCACCGGCTCTGGCTGGACGTCGCCGCGATCATCGGCCTCGGCATCCTCCGCGCCGCGTTCATGCTCGGCAGGCGCATCATCTCCGGCCGTCAGGCGCTCGACGTCGAGATGGACATGCGCAGCAGCCTCTATGGGCATCTCGTGCGCCTGTCGTTCGGTTTCTACGATCGCCACCAGACGGGGCAGCTCATGAGCCGGGCGACCGTAGACCTGCAGGGCGTCCGTTTCTTCCTCGGCTACGGCTTGATCTTCTTCTTCCAGAACGCGCTCACCGTCGTGTCGGTGACGGTCGTCCTGTTCTTCGTCGAATGGAAGCTCGCGCTCATCTCGCTTGCGATCACTCCGCTGCTCGTCGTGCTCGCGTACCGCTACAGCCACGTCACGCATCCCACGCTCCGCGACGTGCAGCAGCGCCTTGCGGACGTGGCGACGGTGGCAGAGGAAAACATCGTCGGCGTCCATGTCGTCAAGGCGTTCGCCCAGGAGCCGGCTGAAGAGGAGAAGTTCCGGCTCAGGTCGGAGCGCGTCTTCGAGCAGACGCTACGGGCAAACAGGCAACGCGCGAGATACGTGCCGCTGATCTCGTTCGTGCCGCTACTCGCACAGGCGGCGGTGCTGCTCGTCGGCGCACGCATGGTCGCGCACCACACGCTCACGCCGGGCAACTTCGTGGCGTTCAACCTCTACCTCTCGATGCTCGTCATGCCGCTACGAGCGCTCGGGATGTGGATCGGCCAGTCGCAGCGTGCGACCGCATCGGGGGAGCGGATCTTCCAGGTCATGGACGAGCCCGAGGAGATCGCCGATCGACTCGACAGCGGGCCGCTTCAGCCCGGCCCCGGTGAGATCCGGTTCGAGAACGTCACCTTCGAGTACCTACCCGGTCGGCCGGTGTTGCGCGGCATCGATCTCGAGGTGGCAGCCGGAAAGACGGTCGCGCTGATCGGGCACACCGGCTCGGGGAAGACGACGCTCACATCCCTCGTGCCACGCTTCTACGACGCGAGCACCGGTCGTGTCTCTGTCGACGGCGCCGACGTCCGCGACGTGACGCTTACCTCGCTGCGGCGCGCGATCGGCGTCATCGCACAGGACCCGTTCCTTTTTTCGGCGAGCGTTCGCGAGAACATCGCCTTCGGCCGCGGCGACCTGCCGCACGAGGAAGTCGAGCGCGCCGCCCGCGCAGCCCAGGCCCACGAGTTCATCGAGAACCTGCCGCAGGGATACGACACGGTGATCGGTGAGCGCGGGATCACGCTTTCCGGCGGTCAGCGGCAGCGCATCGCGATCGCCCGCGCGCTCGCGATCAATCCGCGCATCCTCATCCTCGACGACGCCACCGCGTCCGTCGACGCGACAACCGAGGCGCGAATCCGCGTCGGCCTCCGCGAGGCCATGCGCGACCGGACGACGCTGATCATCGCCCACCGACTGTCGACGATCGCGCTCGCAGACGAGATCGTCGTACTCGACGACGGTCGCATCGCCGCGCGCGGCACGCACGACGACCTGCTCGAGTCGAGTTCGGTCTACCGCGAGATCTACGAGCACGGCCTGCTCGAGCGTCAGTTCGCAGACGCCGTCGAGGCCCGACGAGACGTGGAAGAGGTCGCCTGATGCGCGTCCACCAGGCGGGCAGCCACCTGATGCAAGAGCGCGGCGCCCAGGTCGACGACTGGTCGTGGCACCGGACGCGCCGTCGGCTCGGGCTCCTCTGGCGGCTGACGCAGCCCTATCGTGCGCGGACCGCATGGTCCGTCGTCTCGCTGCTCACTGCGACAGCGACGGCCCTTGCTCCTCCCTACCTTGCGAAGTACGCGCTCGACGACGCTGTCCAGAAACATGGCGGCAACGGCATCTACCTCGTCGTCGGCATCTTCGTCGCGGCCGGCCTCGCGAACTGGGGCATGACCTACGTCGAGACGTATCTCACGGGCTGGGTCGGCGAGCGAATCCTTGCCGACCTGCGCAGCAGGCTGTTCGGACATCTGCAGAAGCTCTCACTCGGCTTCTACGAGCGCAACCGCGCCGGCGTGATCATCAGCCGGCTCACGAACGACGTCGAGGCGATCGACCAACTCGTCACCGACGGCGTGACGACGCTCGTCCAGAGCACGCTCACGCTCGTCGGTACCGCGATCATCCTCTTCATTCTCGACTGGCGGCTCGCGCTCGCGACTTGCGCAGTGATACCGCTGATGAGCGTTGCGACCGTGCTCTTCCGCACGCGCTCTTCGCGGGCGTACGCGGCCGTGCGCGAGCGGCTCGGTCTCGTCACGGCGACGCTCGCCGAGGACATTGCCGGCATGCGCGTCGTGCAGTCGTTCACCCGCGAGGACGCCGCGTTCGAGAACTTCCGCACGGTCGCGGGGCGGTATCGCGACGCGAACATGCAGACGGTCGTGCTCAACGGCCTCTACTTCCCGTTCGTCGACCTCCTGTCGACGGTGGCACTGGCCGTCGTGCTCGGGTACGGCGGCCACCTCTACTTCACGGGGGCGGTGACGCTGGGGACGCTCTTCGCGTTCATGCTCTACGTCCAGAACTTCTTCGACCCCGTGCAGCAACTCTCACAGCTCTACAACACGTTCCTCTCTGCCGCCGCCGCGTTGGACAAGATCATGGACGTGCTCGCCGAAGAGCCGGACGTCGTCGACCCACCCGCTGCGCTCGCGCTCCCTGCGATTCAGGGGCACGTGAGCTTCGAGGGCGTGCGCTTCCGCTACGGCCGCGGCGACGAGGTGCTGCACGGCATCGATCTCGACGTCCCGGCCGGCACGACGGTCGCGCTCGTCGGCCACACCGGCGCGGGCAAGTCGACGATCGCCAAGCTGCTCGCGCGCTTCTACGAGCCGACGCACGGCAGGATCACGATCGACGACCACGACCTGAACGACGTGACGCAGGCATCGCTGCGCAGCCAGCTCGGCGTCGTACCGCAGGAGGGGTTCCTCTTCGCCGGCACCGTGGCGCACAACATCGCGTTCGGCAAGCCCCGCGCGACTGCGGACGAGATCGTCCGGGCAGCCCAGATGGTCGGTGCACACGACTTCATCCTGCGGCTCGAGGACGGATACGAGACCCAGCTCGGAGAGCGCGGCTCGCGCCTGTCGCTCGGCCAGCGTCAGCTGATCGCGTTCGCACGCGCGCTCCTCGCCGACCCGCGCATCCTGATCCTCGACGAGGCGACGTCGTCGGTCGACATCGGCACCGAGCGGAAGATCGAGCAGGCGCTGCGCCTGCTGCTCGAGAAGCGGACGGCCTTCATCATCGCTCATCGCCTCTCGACGATCCGCGACGCCGACCTGATCGTCGTGCTCGAACACGGCCGTGTGGTGGAGCAGGGCTCCCACGAGGAGTTGCTCGCGGCGCGCGGCCTCTATACGTCGCTGTACGGCGACTGGGCCGCGGACGCCGCCTGACCCGGCTGCGGGACGTACGCGGTCAACCGCCGCCCCACTGCTTCTCTCGCTCGTCGAACTTCCGTTGCTGCTCCTCTTCGAGCGTCTCGTGTCGCGCCTCGGTTGTGGGCGGCGGTTCGATCTCGTCTTGCGCGCGCGGCGCCGACTCGTGCGGCGCGCTCGGCGCCGACTGTCCATAGGCGCCGGGCCACGTAACCACGGGGAAGGCGCTCACAGGCACGACCACTGAACCGGCGATCTTGTCGTGCCACGTCTGCTTCTCCGGGTCCCAGAGCATCCAGAAGTAGCCGAGAAAGAGCGGGATCCCCGAGAGGATGTGCGCGAAGTAGCGGAGCACGGCGCGGCTGAAGCCGATCGAGCCGCCCGTGCGGAGGTCGAGGACGCGGATGCCGAGTGCGCGCTTGCCGATGGTCTGACCGGACGGGCTGCCTTCGAAATAGCCGCAGTACCCGATGTAGAGGGCAAGTGCGACGAGCCCGCCGAACGTGCGTCCAACGATCGCCTGGAGAACACCACCGACGAGACCCAGCACGATTCCGTCGACAAACACCGCCCAGAATCGGCGGAAAAACCCGCGCGCAATCCGGATGAGTGGGCCAAGGATCTCCTTGGGTCAGAGAGCGTGAGCGGGATGGTCGACTGCGCACGACAGTAACAGCGTCATGGGACGTTCCTCGCCCGCCAGGCTTGCGCCATGGCTATGCGCTGCATGATCGTCGGGTGATTCTCGAGCAGCACATACTCGACGGTCGACGGGTTCGGCTCGTCGAGCGTCGTCGGGACGAAACGTTCGAAGAGCGAGGTCGCACCCGTCGGGTCGTGCGTCGCCTGGAGCGCCGACCAGTCGGCCTCAGCCTCCATGTGACGTGAGATCGCGTTCTGCATCGGTTGCGCGACGAGCGTCAACGCGACGAGGACGAAGAGTGAGAGCGGGACAGCCTCCGGTCGCAGCATGCCGCCCTTCCGTCGCGTCAGACGCGCGATGAGAAAGGTGCCGGGAAACGCGAAGAGCGCGTACCAGCCGATGTCCTTCCAGATGTGGTTGTGCGCGAGGTGGCCGAGCTCGTGCGCCATCACGACGGTGACCTCGCGGGGTGTGAACTCGTTCACCAGCGTGTCCCACAGGACGACGCGCCGGCTGGGGCCGAGACCCGTCGCCTCGGCGTTCGGCAGCGACGTCACGTCGTGCACGTCCTCGACGACGATCGGGATATGGCGAACGTGCTCGATCCGCTCCAGCCGCGCCGACGCTGCGCGCAGCTGCGGGTCGCGCAGGCGATGCGTCGAGAGGAGATACGGATTGATGAACGCAAAGAGCAGTGCGAGCCCGATGAACACGGGTGCAGCGACCGCCCACCAGAGCTCGGGGAGCTTCCGGGCGAGCCCCATGACGACGGCGAGCGCGAGGCAGAGAAAGACGAATTGCCCGCCGAGCGCGAGCCAGTTGCCGAAGATCTGCGAGAAGTACCCGACGTGTGTCAGATGGTGGCGACGCTGCCACCAGAGATCCGCGACGCCGAACGGCAATTGCACCGCCCAGACGAGCGCGAAGCCGAGCATGCCGAGCAGCATCCCGGTGCCGAGCCGTCCAGCCGCCGACTCACGCGCAAAGCGGCCGCCCTTGCGCGCGTAGACCGCGAGCGCGACGAGCTCGGCCACCGTCGTGAGCACCCAGTCGATGAAGGAGAACCGGCCGAAGGTCGCCGTCTTGTGCAACTGCGCAGCGGAGAAGTACCGATGCTCGTCGAGGTGCGGAAGCTGGAGCGACGACGGAACGACACTCGAGCGCCAGAGCAGCCACGCTGCCAGCGCCCAGACGGCCGCGAGCAGCGCGAGCATCGCCGCCCGCGCCGCCCTGCCTAAGGTCATGCGGGTTCGTCGAACGAGAGCTGCGCCGGAGCCGCGCCTTCGAGCGGGCTCGCGTGCGGGTACGCCTCAGTGATGAGGAACACGTATGCGTTGACCTGCGATGCATACCGCAGCGCATACGCAGAGAAGTTGCGCAGGCCCCACGGCGCCGCGCCGGTCGCCATCGCGACGAACCAGGTGAGCACGGCGGCGACGATGAGGCCCCAGCCGAGCGCGCCGTTGACGAGCAGCGCCGGGATCGCGAGGAAGATGCGGAAGCCCGTCTTCCAGCGGTTCTGTCGCGCCGGGCCCGGCAGCTCGAGGTCGAGCGGATACCGCCCCTCTTCGCCGACGAACCCGGGGAACGGATTGGCGGCAAGGTAGATGAATGCGCTCACATGCAGCGATTGACGAATGTAGCGCGAGAGGAAACGGTGCAGGCCGGCCGGCGGCGTGCCGGTGAACAGCGTCGCGAACCACATGGCGATCCCCGCGAAGAAGGCCAGCACCCCCCAGAGCGCGAGCCAGACGATGTGCGGGATTGCGAGCGGCAGCCGGAAGAAGACCGTGACCCGCGAGAACCGCAAGTCGTCCGCATCGCCGACGAGGTGGACCGGATGCTCCGACGGCCGCTCGATGGCGGCGAGCATCGCCGTCGGATCGGCGTTCGGATAGCGGTCGGTGACGAGCAACAAGTAGGACAGCACCTGGGCCGTGTAACCGACGCCGTACGCACCCGCGTCGCGAAGACCCTTCGGCATCTCGCCGCGGACCATGCTCACGAACCATCCGAGCACGGCGCAGACACCGCCGAGCGCGCCGCCACCGCCCCCGCTGTAGGTCTTGCGTGAACTGCCGTACGAGCCGCTCAGGCTGCCGCCTCCACCGAGCGCCGTCGAGAGCAGCAGCGCCGGCACGGCAAGGAAGATGCGGAAGAACGTCTTCCAGCGCGGTTGAGCCGCAGGCCCGGGAAGCGTGACGTCGATCGGGTACGAGCCCTCCTCCCCGACGAAGCCGGGATAGGGGTTGGCGAGCAGGCCGATGTATGCGTTGGTGTGCGTGACGTAGCGGATGTACGAGCACATGAAGCGGTGCAGCCCGTCCGGCGGCCGGCCGACCACGAGCGTTGCGATCCAGTTGATCACCGCGGCGACGACGGTCGCGATCGTCCAGAGGAAGAGCCAGATGAAGAGCGGGATCGCGAGGAGCAGGCGGAAGAAGACGGTCAGCCGACGGCGCTTGAGGTCGTCCTCGACGACGAGCTTGACGGGATGTTCTGGATGCATGCTGCATTAATGACGTATCCGGCGGACATACACTCCCCTGATGGCGATCGACGGCGATAACGACGGCGGATTGGACGCTGAAACCGCCGAGCGGATCGACCAGCCGATCGCCGCCGAGGCCGAGGCGGAGGCCCGTCTCACGCCGGCTGAGGCGATCGAGCGGATGCGGATCAATGTGCCGGTTCGGGGCAACCGGAAGCTCCGCACGCTGATCGAGCGGGTCAACGACGATCCCCAGCTGAAGGGCTGGTGGCACGTCTCGAATGTGAACGCCGTCGCGCGCATGGAGATCAACGACCACTCCTGGGTGCACATCCAGATCGTCGCGAACATCGCCCTGAAGCTCCTCCGCCAGCTGACGAAGCATCACGTCGAGCCTTCAGTCGTCCGCGACTACGGCATGACGCACGACGACTCCGAGATCGTCGTCACGCTCGCCTCGCTCACGCATTGCATCGGCATGTCGATTCACCGCATCGGCCACGAGGATTTCAGCCTCTTCCTCGCCGAGCCGAAGCTGCGCGAGCTCCTGGCGGGAATCTACGACGAGCCCAACCTGACGGTGATCGTCTCCGAGGTGCTCCAGGCGATCATCAGCCACCGCGCCGACGGGCAGCCCTTGACGATCGAGGCCGGCATCGTCCGCGTCGCCGACGCCCTGGACATGGCGAAGGGCCGCTCCCGGATCCCGTTCGAGCGCGGCCGTGTGTCGATGCACTCGCTCTCGGCGGCCGCGATCGAGGACGTCACGATCAGCGACGGTGAGGAGCGCCCGGTGCTGATCGAGATCCTGATGAACAATTCGTCGGGGCTCTTCCAGGTCGACGGGCTCCTGAAGGCGAAACTCCGCGGCTCGGGCCTCGAGCCCTACGTCGAGGTCGTCGCGCACATCGACACCGAGACCGAGCAGCGCCTCGTTCAGATCTACCG
>DATEXK010000553.1:0-2801 GCA_035257065.1 Gaiellaceae bacterium
GGTTCCGGCGGCGAGCGCCAGGCCGTCGGCCCCGCCGACACTCGAGGCCGGCAAGCTGATCGTCGCGTTCGGCGACCCGGCTCCCGGCTTCGCCTCGGGCACGGTCCGCGGCAGCACCATCACCAGTCCCCGCGGCTACGAGGTCGATCTCGCCGCGGCCGTCGCGAAGAAGCTCGGGGTCACGCCCGTGTGGATGTTCTCGCCGTGGAACAGCCTCTTCGCTCCCGGCACGAAGAAGTTCGACATCTCGTTCCAGGAGGCGACCATCACCGCGCAGCGGAAGAAGACGGTCGACTTCACGACGTCGTATCTGAACGCGAACCAGGGCGTCCTGCTCTCGAAGCAGGCTCCGGTCCCGCACAGCCTCGCTGACCTGAAGAACATGCAGACCTGCGCCCAGACGAACACGACGGGCCTCGACTGGATCAAGACGCAGCTGCATCCCGCGAAGCAGCCGCTCGCATTCCCGACGACGACCGCCGCCTACCAGGCGGTGCAGATCAACAAGTGCGAGGCGATGATCCTCGACGTACCGCTCGTCAGCCTCGAGAAGAAGACCGCGCCGTCGAAGTTCGGTCCCGTCGCCGGCCAGGTCGTGACGCACGAGCAGTACGGCGCAGTGCTCCAGAAGGGCTCAGCTCTCCTGACGCCGGTGAACACCGCCATGAAGGCGCTCACCGCCGACGGCACCGTCGGCAAGCTCCAGAAGAAGTGGTTCAACCTCAACTTCGCGACGATCCCGGTCCTGAAGTAGAGGCGTAGGCATGCACGCGCTCCACCAAGTCCTCCATACGTTCTTCAATCCGCACAGCTTCACGCTGGCGATGCCGGACGTGTGGGCGGGCTTCCAGGTGAACCTCAAGATGATGTTCATCGCGGAAGCGCTCGTCCTGGTGTTTGCGCTGATGGTCGCGATCGTTCGCGGTCTGCCAGGGCGCGGAGCGAAACCGCTCCGCGCCCTGGCGATCGCCTACACGGACTTCTTTCGCGGCACCCCGATCATCCTCGTCACGTTCATCGTCGGGTTCGGGCTACCGGGATTGCAGCTCGGCTTCATCTCGAACCGCTCGTTCACGGTGTACGGGATCATCGCGCTCACGCTCGTCTATACCGCCTATGTCAGCGAGGTCTTCCGCGCAGGCATCGAGTCGGTGCACCCAAGCCAGCGCTCGGCGGCGCGCTCGCTCGGCCTCTCATACGGACAGGCGATGCGCTACGTCGTGATCCCGCAGGCAGTCCGACGCGTCATCCCGCCGCTGCTGAACGACTTCGTCGGACTACAGAAGGACACGGCACTCGTGTCGGTGATCGGCGTCGCCGAGGCGGCGTCGCTGGCGCAGCAATTCTCGACACAGAACGGTGACTTCCCGTCGTATGTCGTCGCTGCCGTCTTCTTCATCTTGATCACGATTCCCCTCGCGCGCTTCACCGATCATCTCGTCGCTCAGCGCGAGCAGCGCGAGCGCGCCCAGGCGTTTTGACGGACGCCGCAGCCACGAACGGCGCGGGCTCCTTTGTGGAGATCCGAGGAGTCTCGAAGTGGTTCGGCGAGCTTCAGGTGCTCGACCACGTCGACCTGGCCGTGGGGAAGCACGAGGTCGTCTGTCTCATCGGCGCGTCCGGCTCGGGCAAGTCGACGCTCTTGCGCTGCCTCAACATGCTCGAGCGCATCGAGAAGGGCGACATCGTCGTCGACGGCCAGAGCCTCACCGCCGGGAAGGTCGACGTGAACGCGCTGCGCCGCAAGATCGGCATCGTCTTCCAGGCGTACAACCTCTTCCCGCACATGACCGTGCTACAGAACGTGATGCTCGGACCGCGGAAGGTGCGCGGTCTGTCCAGAGACCGGTCCGAGACGATCGCCCACGAGCTCCTGCAGAAGATCGGGCTCGAGTCGAAGGCGCACGAGTATCCCGACCGCTTGTCAGGCGGCCAACAGCAGCGCGTGGCGATCGTCCGTGCGCTCGCGATGGAGCCCGAGCTGATGCTCCTCGACGAGATCACGAGCGCGCTCGACCCACAACTCGTGTCGGAGGTGCTCCAGCTCGTACGCGGCCTCACCGAGGTCGGCATGACGATGATCATCGCGACGCACGAGATGGGCTTCGCGCGCGAGGTCGCGAGCAAGGTGTGCTTCCTCGACGGCGGGCGCATTCTCGAAGAGGGGACGCCGGAGCAGATCTTCACGAATCCCACCGAGCTGCGCACGCGCTCGTTCCTCGCGCGCGTTCTCGACGCGGAGAAGCTGGCATGAGCGAGCAGCTCGTCCAGGACATCCAGTCGCGCGGCAACTTCGGCTACAGCATCGCGCGCGCGCTCGGACGGGGAGGTCGCAGCCGTTCGCCGCTCGCCATCGCGTCGTTCATCGCGATCCCGCTCTTCTTCTCCTCACTCATGGCCTCCACGCTCGCGCAGGAGAAGCCGCGCGTCATCCAGTGGACGAGCTCCGGGCATCTGCGGACGAGCTACTTCGATCCGACGACGGCGACGGAGGCGCGGATCTGGGTCTGGGCGCTCGTGCCCGCGGCGCTGCTGATCGGCTTCGGCTGGGTGGCGATGCGCCTTCCGTACGGCTTCTACATCGCGTGCCTTGCCGCGATCGTCGACGCGATGGCCGTCGTGCACAAGGTCAGCGTCTGGACGACGCACCACACGACCCGGTTCCCGGACGGGGTCGACCTGGTGCCGGCGAGCAATGCGGCATTGGCATCGAACCAGTTCGATCCCGGCCAGTGGGAGGGCATGGCCCGCGACACGGCTCTCAGCCTCGAGCACTGGACGATCGCGCTCGCACTGGTCTC
>DATEXK010000554.1:0-2694 GCA_035257065.1 Gaiellaceae bacterium
GATCTTGATCTGGCAGGGTGTGCCGCAGACGTTCCATGCGCACGCGACCGTGACGACCCTCCAGGGTGCGCATCAGCAGACGATCGCGCGCGGGCCGGTGGCCTCGCAGATCGCGATGAAGCAGCTCGGCACGAACGGCGGCGGGTACTACAACTCGAACTCCGGCGTGCCGTTCGAGAACCCGACCGGGCTCTCGAACTTCCTCGAGATGCTGGCGCTCCTGCTGATCCCGGCGGGCCAGGTGTTCATGTTCGGAAAGATGGTGTTCGCGCGCCGCCACGCGTGGATGGTGTTCGCGGCGATGTTTGCCGTCTTCGCGATCGGCCTCGCCGTGAACCTGCCGGCCGAGCAGCACGGATCGCAGGTGCTGCGGAGCTCGGGCGTGAACATCACGCAGGGGCACGGTCAGTCGGGCGGCAACATGGCCGACAAGGAGATCCGCTTCGGCCAGGCCGCGACGGCGAATTGGACGGTGGCGACAAGCGATGCGTCGAACGGCTCGGTCAACGGCGGCTTCGACGCGATGACGCCGGCCGGCGGAGCTGTGCCACTCGTCAACCTGTTCCTCGGCGAGGTGATCTTCGGCGGCGTCGGCTCCGGCCTGTACGGGATGTTCTTCTACATCATCATCGCCGTCTTCATCGCCGGCCTGATGGTGGGCCGCACGCCGGAATGGCTCGGGAAGAAGATCGAGGCGCGGGAGATCAAGCTCGCAGCGCTCGGCGCGCTCTTCGTGCCGACGATGGTGCTGACGATGACTGCGGTCGCGATCGTGACCAAGTCGGGGCTCGCGTCGATCTACAACCACGGCGTCCACGGCTTCACGGAGACGCTCTACGCGTACGACTCGCAGGCGAACAACAACGGCAGCGCGTTCGCCGGCTATGGGCTGACGAGCTTTTCCGGCTCGTTCGGCACGGTCGCCTTGCTGCTCGGCCGCTTCGTCCCGCTGCTCGCCGCGCTCGCGCTCGGCGCCTCGCTCGCCGCGAAGAAGACCGTGCCGGCCTCATCCGGAACGTTCCGCACCGACGGGCCGACCTTCGTCGTGCTCCTCGTCGGCGTGATTGCTCTCACCGCGGGGCTCATGATCCTGCCCGCGCTGACCCTCGGACCGATCGTAGAAGGGCTGATGCACTGATGCGCAACCTCGTGAGCTCCGTGCTCGCCATCGTCGTTCTCACCGCTGTGTTGGGCTTCGGCTATCCAGCGCTGATGACCGGCTTCGCCACGGTCGCGTTCCCGCACCAGGCAGGCGGCAGCCTGATCTCCGTGAACGGAAAGGTCGTCGGCTCCAAGCTCGCGGCACAGTCGTTCACCTGGCCGCGCTACTTCCACGAGCGCCCGTCGGCGACTTCACCTGCGTACAACGCAGCCGCCACGACGTTCGCGAACCTCGGCCCGACGAGCTCCGATCTCGCCACGAACGTGAAGGCGGCTGCAGCGGCGATCCTCAAGCTCGAGGGCCCGTACAACCCGGGTCTCACGATCCACCAGATCCCGGTCGACGCGGTCACGACGTCCGCATCCGGGATCGACCCCGACATCTCGCCGGCGTATGCCGCGCTGCAGTCGGCACGTGTGGCCGCGGTGCGGCACCTGCCGCTCGCGACCGTGCAGAAGCTCGTCAAGCAGAACACGGACGGCCGCTCGTGGAGCTTCTTCGGCGAGCCGGGCGTCAACGTGCTCGAGCTCAACATCGCCCTCGACAAGCTGGGAGGCAACTAGATCATGGCGCGCACGAGCGCAAGCATCTTCTCGCGCGACCTCGCGCTGGCCGCGGTCCGCGACTCGTTCCCGAAGCTCGACCCGCGTCTCCAGGTGCGTAACCCGGTGATGTTCATCGTCGAGCTCGGCAGCGTGATCACGACAGGGATCTTCATCCTCGACCTCGCCCGCGGCGATACGGGGCAGCTCTGGTTCGTCGCTGTGATCGCCGTCTGGCTGTGGCTCACGGTGCTCTTCGCGAACTTCGCGGAGGCGATCGCCGAGGGACGTGGCAAGGCGCAGGCGAATGCGTTGCGCGCGACGCGCACGACGACGACGGCCTTCCGCCGGCTCGACGGCGGGCAGCTCGAGGAGGTGCCCGCGCCGGACCTCCAGAAGGGCGACGTCATCGTCGTCGAGGCGGGCATGATCATTCCCGCCGACGGCGAGATCATCGAGGGCGTCGGCTCCGTCGACGAGTCGGCGATCACCGGCGAGTCCGCGCCGGTGATCCGCGAGTCGGGCGGCGACCGCTCGGCGGTGACCGGCGGCACGAAGCTGCTCTCCGACCAACTCGTCATCGAGGTCACGCAGGAGCCGGGGAAGTCGTTCCTCGATCGCATGATTGCGCTCGTCGAGGGCGCTGAGCGGCGCAAGACTCCGAACGAGATCGCGCTGAACATCCTGCTCGCGGGGCTGACGATCACGTTTGTCGCCGCCGTCGTCACGTTGCGGCCGTTCGCGATCTATGCCGGCACGCCCACGTCGACGACCGTCCTGATCGCGCTCCTCGTCGCGCTCATCCCCACGACGATCGGCGCGCTCCTCTCGGCAATCGGCATCGCAGGCATGGACCGGCTCGTGCAGCGGAACGTCCTCGCAATGTCCGGCCGCGCTGTCGAGGCATCCGGCGACGTCGACGTGCTCCTGCTCGACAAGACGGGCACGATCACGCTCGGCAACCGCCAGGCTGCGGAGTTCTTGCCTGTC
>DATEXK010000555.1:0-12196 GCA_035257065.1 Gaiellaceae bacterium
GAGCCGCGCGGCCTTCACGAGCGCGTTGTCGGCGATTCCCGGCATCGACGCATGCCCAGAGCGCCCATGCACGCGCACGGTGAACGGCGCCGTCATCTTCTCGGCCGTCGAGCAGACGTAGTAGATGCCGCCGCCGAGGTCGAGCCGGTCGCCGGCGCCCTCGTTGACGGCGTAGTCGCAGCGCACCGCGTCGGGATGCTCCTCGCAGAGCCACTGCAGGCCGAAGCCGTCGCCGACCTCCTCGTCGGCGGTCGCCGCGAAGATCAGGTCGCCGGCCGGCTGGAACCCCTCCCGGGCGAGCGAGGCGATCGCAACTGCGTTCGCCGCGACCTGGCCCTTCATGTCGAGCGCGCCCCTCCCCCAAACGGTCTCTCCCCAGGCCCCGTCGTCCAGCACCTCGCCCGAGAACGGCGGCACCGACCACTCGCGCGGATCGGCGAGGACGACGTCCGTGTGCGAGAGCAGGAGCAGCGAGGGCCCGTCGCCGCTGCCGCGGATCCGAGCGACGAGACTCGCCCGCTCCGGCACGCGCGCGTAGAGCTCGCACTCCACACCGCTCGCCTCGAGGTACTCGCGCAGCAGCTCTGCCGCCGCCGTCTCGTTTCCCGGAGGGTTCGTCGTATCGATCCGGATGAGCCGGCTGAGGAGGTCTGTCGCCTCGCCGCGCAGGCTGGTCTCGGCCACGCGCGGAGCATACTTGCGCCATGGGCGATCTCTTCTCGGATGCGGCCTCAGAGCGCATGGGCCGGTCGGCTCCGCTAGCGCAGCGGCTCCGGCCGCGCAGCCTCGACGAGTTCGTCGGCCAGGAGCACGTGCTCGGCGAGCGCTCGGCGCTGCGGCTCGCCATCTCCGAGGACCGCGTTCGCTCGTCGATCTTCTACGGGCCGCCCGGAACGGGGAAGACGACGCTCGCGCGCATCGTCGCGATGACGACCGGCGCGGAGTTCGAGGAGCTCTCCGCCGTCTCCGCGACGGTGAAGGACGTACGCGACGTGCTCGCCCGGGCGCGCGACCGGCTCGGCGGCTCGGGACGCCGCACGATCCTTTTCCTCGACGAGATCCACCGCTTCAACAAGGCGCAGCAGGACGCGCTTCTTCCCGCGGTCGAGAACGGGCTCCTGACGCTGATCGGCGCGACCACCGAAAATCCATACTTCGAAGTCAACTCCGCGCTGCTCTCGCGCACGCAGGTGTACGAGCTCCAGTCGCTGGAGCCGGAAGCACTGCGCGAGGTCGTGCGCCGCGGTGCAGACGAGCTCGGCACCGAGCTCTCGCCGGAGCTCGAAGAGCTGATCGCACGGCGTGCGGGCGGCGATGCACGGTCTGCACTCAACATCCTCGAGCTCGCTGCGGACACGGCGGGCGCGGAAGGCGGCGCGATCTCCGAGGAGCACGTCGAGGACGCGGCGCGCAAGCGGCCCGTCGTCTACGACAAGAACGCCGACGCCCATTACGACTTCACGTCGGCGTTCATCAAGTCGATGCGCGGGAGCGATCCTGACGCCGCGGTGTACTACCTCGCTGCGATGCTCGAGGGCGGCGAGGACGCGCGCTTCATCGCGCGCCGCATGATCGTGCTGGCGTCCGAGGACATCGGCAATGCCGATCCGCGCGCACTGCTCGTCGCCGTCGCGGCCGCGCAGGCGGTCGAGCACGTCGGCCTGCCGGAAGCCCGGCTCAATCTCGCGCAGGCGGCGATCTACCTCGCGCGCGCGCCGAAGTCGAACGCGAGCTACACGGCGCTCAACAAGGCGGCCGACGACGTGCGCGAGCACGGGCACGTCAAGCCGCCGAAGTCGCTGCGCGACGGGAGCTACTACGGACGGCAGCTCGGCAACGGCAAGGGCTACGTCTATCCGCACAACGACCCGCGCGGCTTCGAGGTCGACTACCTTCCCGACGAGCTGAAAGGCCGCACCTACTACGAGCCCTCCGGCAACGGCGAGGAGACGACCACGTGATTCTGCATACATACGAATGGGGCGATCCCGACGCGCCGCCGCTCATCTGCCTGCACGGTGTCACCGGTCACGGCGAGCGCTACAAGCGGCTCGCGGAGGAGCACTGGGCGAAGCGTTTCCGCGTCATCGCACCCGACCTGCGCGGCCACGGCCGCTCGGGCTGGGAGCCGCCCTGGACGTACCCGACGCACGTCGCCGACCTCGTCGAGACCGCGGACGCCCTGGGAATCGGCGAGGCCGACTGGGTCGGGCATTCGTTCGGCGGGCGCCTCGTGCTCGAGCTCGCTGCCGCCCATCCGGAGCGCGTGCGCCGGGCGGTGCTGCTCGACCCCGCGATCCAGGCGCTCCCGCACATCGCGCTGCAGAACGCCGAGCATCAACTGAGCGACCCGGTGTACGTCTCGGCCGAGGACTACGCCGAGCGCCGAGGCGACGGCCCCTCGACGCCGCGCGCGCTCGTGCTCGAAGACGCGGAGCTGCACTGCGACCGCCTAGCTGACGGCCGCCTGCGCCGGCGGACGTGCCAGCCGGCGATGGTCTCGATCTACGGCGAGATCCCGACCGACCCGCCTCCGCCCGAGACGCTGCGCATGCCGGCGCTGCTCGTGTACGCACCCGCCTTCGGTCTCGTGACAGAAGAGCAGCTCGCCGCATATGCCGACCGTGCGGAGATCGTCGAAGTCCCGGGCATGCACATGGTCATGTGGGATGCCTTCGACGAGGTCGCCGCGGCGGTCGACCGCTTCCTGACGTAGCTAGAGGATCCGAGCGCCGAGCGCGGATGCGACGAGCTCGACGGCAAGCTCAGCGGTTGCGTTCTCGCGGTCGAGCACCGGGTTGACCTCGACGACGTCGAGCGAGTCGACGATCCCCGACTCGGCGACGATCTCCATCGCGAGATGCGCCTCGCGGTAGGACAGGCCGCCGCGCACCGGCGTGCCGACGCCCGGCGCGTGCTCCGGATCGATGACATCCATGTCGAGGCTCACGTGGACGAAGTTCGACCCCGACGCGTGGGCAAGAGCCTCGCGCATACAGGGCTCGATGCCGACGCGGTCGATCTCGCTCATCGTGAACACCTTCGCGTTGAGCCGGCCGAGCAGCTCACGCTCGCCGTCGTCGAGCGATCGGACGCCGACGAGCGAGATGCGCCCCGCCTCCACGGCGGGCAGCGTCCAGCCGTCGTACTCGAACGCAGGCCCGCACAGGCCGAGCGCCGCGGCGAGCACCATCCCGTGCACGTTCCCGCTCGGCGACGACTCGGGCGTGTTCAGGTCACCGTGCGCGTCGACCCAGACCACACCGCCGGGACCGTGCGACGAGGCCATGCCGACGAGCGTGCCGAGCGCGATCGAGTGGTCACCGCCGAGCACGAGCGGTGTGGCACCCTTCCGTCGCGCGTCGGCGACGAGCTTCGCAACGCGATCGCACAGGTCGAGGATCTGCGGCAGGAAGCGCGCGTGTTCGTCGCCCACTTCCGTCGACTCGGGAATCGGCGCGTGCACGTTGCCGACATCCTCGACTGCGATGCCGATCTTCTCGATCAGGTGCTGCCTGAGCTCGGCGTAGCGAATGGCCGACGGCCCCATGTCGACGCCGCGACGCCCCTGTCCGAGATCGAGCGGCGCGCCGATCACGACGACCTCCCGCCCAGATGGATGCACACTGGGTGGTTGCATGCTCACGCCCACAAGGCTAACGTCAACGCCGGGATGGGCCTCTTCGAGGGGGGAGTCGAAGCACCGGTGCGCGTTCTACTCGCGGACGACGACGCGGGCTTTCTCGAGTCGCTGCAGCCGCTGATCGAGCATCAACCCGAGCTGACGGTGATCGGCCTCGCAGCGAACGGCCTGGCCGCGATCGAGCTCGCCGACGCGCTCGCGCCGGATGCCGTGGTGATCGACCTGCACATGCCGCTCGTCGACGGGGTCACCGCCGTGGCACGCCTGCGCAAGGACCATCCGAGCCTCTGTCTGATCGCCCTGACCGGCGATCCGGCGCCCGAGCTACACCAGGCGGTGAGCGAGGCAGGCGCCGACGCCGTCCTCCTCAAAGACGCCCTCGTCGACACGCTCGTCGACCGGCTCGCCGCCGTCCGGACGACCTCGCGCTCATAGACGCATAAGAACAAGCGAGCCCCCAAGTTCGCTTTGCAGCGCTCTCGGGGGCTCTCGGGCGTTCGGACCGGCGTAACCGTGTCGCGAACTGCCTGTGCCCTGGAAGCTAGTCGATCTGTTTGGAAAATGTCGAGCTCGTGGCGGAGCCGAGCTTGCTCGGCGCAGCAGCGAGACGCCCGGCCGTGAGCACAGAAGAAGGGGGCCCGCGGGGGAAACATGGTTTCCCCCGCGAAGCGAGCACGCGGCCTCAGGCCGCGTGCAATGCGAATGGCGAGGGCCGGACTCGAACCGGCGACACCCCGGTTTTCAGCCGAGTGCTCTACCAGCTGAGCTACCTCGCCCCATACCTACGGCAACGCGGCGCCCATCGTAGCGTTGTGGCGCGACCTAGGGAATGTCGACCTCGATCAGGAGGTCGCTGCCTTCCTCGACGCCGAGCAAAGCGGCGGCGCTACCTTGGGCGACTGCGACCGCGAGGCTGCGGTAGCTGTCCTCGTAGAGGATCAGGTCGCCGGGACGCGCGTCGCTGAACGTTCTCGCGGCGACGGCGAAGTAGCGGTCGCCGCGGCTCGTCAGCTCGACGCGCGTGCCGGGGACGATCCCCGCCTGGTCGAGATGCTCGCGCGTGAGGTTGAGTGCGACGTTGCCGAAGCGGTCGATGCCGAGCACCGTCGCCTGGATGCGGCCGTGGCCGATCTCGGGCACGGGCAGCTCGAGGCGCACGAGCGCGTCCGGATCGATCGGCGGGCCGAGGTCTCCGAGCGAGACCCCGAGCGCGAGGTGCGCCGCCGCGGGAGAGAACAGGTCGCGTCCATGGAACGTGCGCGACACGGATTGCAGCGCGTAGGCGGGGTTCGCGAGCTCGTGCGCTTCGACAACGCCGCCGAACCGGTCGGCCGCCGGCAGCAGTAGGCCGTTGTCGGGCCCGACGTAGAGCCGCCCTTCGCCGTCGCGCAGCGCGAGCGGCCGGCGCCCACCGCCGACACCCGGGTCGACCACCGCGAGATGCACGCCAAGCGGCATGTACGGGAGTGAGTTCGCGAGCGTCAACGCACCCTGGAGAATCCGACCCGGACGGACGCCGTGCGTCAGGTCGATGATCTCGACCTCGGGCGCGATGCGCTTCATCACCCCATGACACGTGCCGACGAAGTCGTCCTGCAGGCCGAAGTCGGTGAGGAACGTGATGATCATCTCAGCGAGGCTACGACATCGAGCAGACCGTCGAGGTCGTGTGACGCCGCGACTGCAGTGACGTCGAGCCCGAGCTCGCGCGCTGCGGCGGCGGTCTGCGGGCCGATCGCGACGACCGGCATGCCGACGCCCGTCGCGGCGAAGGCACGCGCGGCCGACGCGGAGGCGAGCAAGGCGACGTCGCCGTCGGGCGGCGTCTCGGGCTGCAGCTCGACGGTGCGGTAGAGCGCGACGAAGTCGGCCTGGCGCTCGTCGACGAGCAGCGTGCGCGCCCCTTCTGCTGCGGCGAGGAGCACACGGCCCGGCGGCAGCTCCGCGAGCAGGCCTTCCTGCGTCGACACCGACGGGACGAGGTCGACACGAAGGCCGAGCTCACGCAGCGCCTCCGCCGTCCCGGGGCCGATCGCCGCGATCTGCGCCGGCACACCGGTCAGCCTGCGTGCGAGCTCGGCGGCGCCGTTCGGGCTCGTCACGACCACCCAGTCGTAGCCTGCAGGGTCGATCGGGTCATCGCCGAGCGGCTCGATCCGGATGAGCGGGCAGCGCACGACCTCGTGACCGAGCGCCTCGAGCCGGACGGCGAGGGGCTCCGCCTGCGCGGCCGAGCGGGTCACGACGATCCTCACCGCTGCGAGAGCCGTACGAGCTCGAGCCCGAGCGCCACGGGATCGTCGCCGCTCCGACGCTCGATCCACGAGCCGTCCTCGGCCGCGATCAGCGCAACGAGCGTCGACCCGTCGTGATACGCCGCGACCGGCGCGAGACAGCCGCCGCCGACGGTCGCAACGGCTGCGCGCTCCGCTTCGACCCGGCGGCGCGTCTCGGCATGGTCGGCGGCCGCGACGAGATACGTCTCTTCGGCGCGCACCTGCAGCGCAAGCGCACCCTGCGCCGCCTCCGGCAGAAGCTCGTCCGGGTCGAAGCGGTGCCCGATCTCGGCCCCGAGGCCGAGGCGGTCGAGCCCGCACGCGGCGAGCACCACCGCATCGAGCCCGCGCTCGCCGCGCTTGCGCAGCCGCGTATCGATGTTTCCACGCAATCCTTCAATCGAAAGCGTCGGCTCGAGCGCGAGCAGTTGCGCCTTCCGCCTCGCGGACGCGGTGCCGACACGCATGCCCGGCCGAATCTCGGTCGCACCGCAGAGCGCGTCACGCGGATCGTCGCGCTCGAGGTACGCACCGACGACGAGGCCCTCCGGATCGGACGACGTCATGTCCTTCGCGGAGTGCACGGCAACGTCGATGCGGTGCTCGAGCAGCGCTTCCTCGAGCTCCTTCACGAAGACACCGCGCGAACCGATCTCGCCGAACGGCTTCGTGCGATCCTTGTCGCCCGCGGTCGTGATCGGGACGAGAGCGATCTCGATTCCGGGCGCGCGCAGGTGCGAAGACGCGAGCTCGGCCTGCGTGAGCGCGAGCCTACTGCCGCGACTGCCGACGCGGATCAACACAGCGGGAACGCCTCGGCACGGACTGGCCGCAGAGCGACGCGCCACGCGGCCTCATGCGCACGAAGGCCGACGGAGCCTGCAAAGGCAGCGGCCGTCCCGTGAGCTTCCCAAGCTTCAACGCTCGTCCTCACCAAGTCCGAACAGGTGCCGCACCGCGTCAGCATAGATCACCCCATCGGCTGCCGCGGCCGCCTGCTTCATACGCACCGTCGGCAGATGGAGGAGCTTGTTCACGATCTGCGCTGTCATCGCCTCGACCGCGTTCCGCTGGCTCTCGTCGAGCCTGCCGAGCAGGCCTTCGGCCTTGCGCAGCTCGGCTGCACGAATCTCCTCCGCGCGGGCTCGCAGCGATGCGATCGCCGGCGCGATCTCGAGCGACGCCTGCCACTCGTGGAACTTCTCGGACTCGGCAGCGACGATCGCCTCTGCCCGCTCGGTCTCGCCGCGCCGGCCGGCCAGCGTCTCGGCGACGATCGCCTCGAGGTCGTCGATGTCATAGAGATAACAGCCGGCGAGATCGTGGATCGCCGGGTCGAGATCGCGCGGCACCGCGAGATCGATGAGCAGGAGCTGGCGCCCGCGGCGCACGCGCAGGGCGCGTTCGACCGTCGCCGCGTCCAGCACGTATCCGGGCGCGCTCGTCGACGAGACGACGACGTCGGCCGAGGCGAGCTGCTCTTCGAGGCGGTCGAGCGGCAACGGCTCGGCGCCGAAGCGCTCCGCGAGATCGGCTGCGTGGTCGAGCGAGCGGTTGGCGACGAACGCGATCTCCGCGCGGCGGCTGAGGAGATTCCGCGCCGCCTGCTCGCTGATCTTCCCGGCGCCGACGAGCAGGATCGAGCGGCCTTTGAGGTCGCCGAACACCTGCTCGGCGAGCGCCGCCGCTGCGGACGACACGGACGCAGGCGTCTCGCCGATCGCCGTCTGCGCGCGCACCTTGCGGCCTGCGTGGACGGCCTGTCTGAAGACCCGGTCGAGCAGCGCGCCCGTCGTGCCCGCTTCATGCGCCGTCCGAACCTGGCCGAGGATCTCGCCCTCGCCCGGCACGAGCGAGTCGAGGCCGGCCGCGACACGGAAGAGATGCAGCGCGGCTGCGTGGTCGCGCAACCGGTAGAGCGCCGGCTCGACCTCGGGCTCGAGCTCGGCGAGCGCCGCTACGGCCGCCCGCTCCGCGGCGTCGACGTCCACCGCGGCGACGTACAGCTCGGTTCGGTTGCACGTCGAGAGGCACACCGCCTCACCGCCGCCCGCAGCGAGCCGCGCGGCAAGCGCCGCGCCTTGCGCGGGATCGAGCGCGACGCGTTCCCGGAGCTCCACGGGTGCGTGATGGTGCGAGGTGCCGACGAGGACGAAGCGCATCAGGCGAAGTGGGTGGCCGGCAGGGCGAGGCGGACGACGATCACGAGCGCAAAGCCGACGAGCGCGACGTACGCGCCACGACGTCCGGTCCAACCGCGCGTCACGCGAAGCACGAGGTACGCAGCCCAGACGAGCCAGGTGACGACGGTGGCCGCGACGAGGGCGTCAACACGCTCGCCGTCTGCGAACAGGCGGACGAGACCGACGGCGAGACCGAGGGTGAGCGCCGGGAGCGAGAACATCACTGCACGCGAAGCGAGACGGTCGAGCGTTGCGAGCGACGGCGCCTGGCGACGCAGGATCGTCACTTCGCGCCGCTTCAGCCGCCGCTCCTGCCAGAGGTAGAAGGCCGACAGCGCCGCAGCGAGCGTGAAGCCGGCGAATGCCGCAAGCACGAGGCCGACGTGGAGCACGAGGAAGAGATTCGAGTAGTGGCTGCGTGCGCCGACGCCCGTGCCGCCGCCCGCGCGGGAGACGATCAGCAGCGCAGCCGCGAGGGGCATCACCGCGAGGCCGACGAGGCGGTACGGCCTGCGCACTCCGAGATAGACGGTGACGACGAGCCACACGAAGAGATTGAGCGACCCGGCCCAGGTTCCCCAGGGAAAGCCGTCCTCACGGGTGGCCTGCACGGCGAGCAGCGCCGTCTGCGCGAGCCAGCCGAGCCGCACGCCCCAGATCGCTGCGCGGCCGGCGGTGCCAGCGCGGCGGACGTAGCCGAAATATCCGACCGCGGCCTCGCCGTAGCAGAGGAGCGCCGGCCAGAAGAGAAGCTCAGCCATCGGTGGCCGGGTCCTTCGGCTTCGACTCGAGCGCTTCGACCTCCCGCTCCAGGCGCTGCAGCTTCAGCGCGATGATCACGACGTAGACGAGCACGAGTGCGAAGACGACGCAGTACGCAGCGGTGACGTAGCGCTCCGCGGTGGTCATGCGGCAGTCGCCCGCAGCTCGCGTAGCCGGAGGTCGAGCCACTTGCCGGAGAGCTCGAGCCGATAGAGCGTGTAGGCGAGCACGAGGATCGCGAGCTGCGAGACGATGTACGTCGCGAGGATCCAGCCGCCGAACTGCGGACCGTCGCGAGTGAACACGACCGGATGGATGAAGTGCTGCGCGAGCCGGATCGCGAGAAAGCTGATCGGGATCAGGATCACCCCGAAGAGCGCGTACACGGCGGAGAGGTTCGCGCGTTGCGGTCCCGGCTCCACGGAGAACCGGAGCATGAAGTACGCCGCGTAGAAGAGGAACAGCACGAGGAAGAGCACGAGCTGATTCTCGCTCCAGAGCCACCAGTGGCCCCACGAGATCTTGGCCCAGATCGAGCCGGTCAAGAGCACGAGCGAGCCGAAGATGACGCCCTGGTGGATGGCGACGTAGCTCTCGAGGTCGGCGTTCGGGTCGCGCTTCCAGAGGTGGACGAGCGCCTTCCAGGCGCCGAGACCAAAGCAGAGGTACGCGGTGAACGCGATCGAGACGTGGAAGTAGAAGATGCGCTGCGAGAAGCCCTGGTCGGCGTCGGTCGGCGCGACGAAGAAGATGAGGGCAAGAGCGAGCGTCACGAGCACGAGCGAGGACGCCGCTAGCCCCGGCAGCGATATCCGGTACGTGCGACCCACAGCTGCAAGTGTCGCAGGTCCCTGCCGGACGACCGCGGGAGAGTCCCTATTCCGTGACGACGTACTCGAACGCCGCCCAGCACAAGAGCGCGAAGACGGCGTCATAGAGACCGAGGAAGCCGAGATAGCGGCCCGGGTCGCCGACGACGCTCGCGCCGACGCCGCCGATCACGATCGGAATGGCGAGAGGCAGGAAGAGGAGCGGCAGCAGGAGATCGCGCGCCCGGGTGACGACGGCCATGGCGCCGACGAACGTGCCGACGGTGCAGATGCCGAGATCGGCGAGAGCCACGCCTGCCACGGTCGAGCCGCGCAGGCCGTGGAAGAAGAGCGCGAACACCGGCAACGCGACAGCCTCGGCGGCGACGAGGAACGCGAGCGTGGCGAGCGACTTCGCAAGCCAGATCGCGCTGCGGTCGCAGGGTGCGAGCACGAGCCCGTCGAGCACGTGCTGCTCACGCTCGGGAACGAACGCGCGGCCGAGGCCGAGCAGGGCGGTGAAGACGATCGCAACCCAGAGCAGACCACTCGCCGCGAGCCTCGACGATCCCGCGGGAAGCGCGAAGTGGAACACGACGAACGTCGCGACGACGAAGATCAGCATGGCCGGGAGCGTGTCGCGCGCACGCAACTCGAGCAAGAGATCCTTGCGCGTGAGTGCACGCACGTCGGCCAGATAATTCATGCGGCGAGTGCGACGCGTACGGTCGCGAGCGAGTCGATGCGTGCCGGGTCGTGCGTCGAGACGAGGATCGTGCGCTCGCCGTGCAACTCGGCGAACTGTGCGTCGAGCAGCTCGGCGCCCTGCGTGTCGAGCGCGGCGTACGGTTCGTCGAGGATCAGCAAGGCCGGATCGTGTAGCAGCGTGCGGCAGAGCGCGAGCCGCTGCGTCATGCCGCGCGAGTACGACGACACGCGATCGGCGCGCGCATCCCAGAGCCCGAACCGCTCGAGCAGCATGCCGATTCGCTCGCGCCGCTCGGGCACACGGTAGAGCCGCCCGTAGAGGTCGAGGTTCTCGAGCGCAGAAAGCTCGCGGTACACGAGCGGGTCGTGCGCGAGGTAGCCGACCTGCGCGCGCTGCACGTCGACGACGAGCTCGCCCTCGCTCGGCAGCGCGAGCCCCGCGCAGACGCGCAGCAGTGTCGTCTTGCCAGATCCGTTCGCGCCGGTGACGACGGCGAAGCCGCCGTCGGGCAGCTCGAGATCAACGCCGCGTAGAGCGCGCTTCTCGCCGTAGCGCTTCCCGAGTCCGCGAGCCGCGATCATCCGACGATCGCATCCGCGATCACGAACACGGCGAACGCGACGCTGATCACGCCGTTCATCGTGAAGAACGCCGCATCGAGACGCCGCAGATCGTCAGGCCGCACGAGCGAATGCTCGTACCCGAGCAGCGCGGCAACCGCCGCAACGCCGACCCAGTAGAGAGCACCGACCGACAGCCCGAGTCCCGCGACGACGAGACACACGACGGTCACGAGGTGCGCAAGACGAGCACCCGCGAATGCGCCGCGAACGCCGAAGCGCGTCACGATCGAGTGCAGTCCTTGCGCACGATCAACATCCACGTCGAACAGCGCGTAGAAGAAATCGAAGCCGGTGACCCAGAGCGCGACGGCGGCGCCGAGCACCCAGGCCTCCCACGGCAGATGGTTCGTGATCGCCACCCACGCGCCGACCGGCGCCAGCCCGTCGACCGCGCCGAGCCAGAGATGGCAGAGCCAGGTGAAGCGCTTGAGATACGGGTAGAGCACGAACCCGGCGACCGGAATCGGCCAGAGCCAGTGGGTGAGCGGCGCGAGCTGCCAGACGGCGACGAGAAAGACCGCGAGCGAAGCCGCGCAGAACAGCACGACCTGCACGACGCTGAGCTGGCCGCTCGGTAGCTCGCGCCCAGCGGTGCGCGGATTGTGCGCGTCGATGCCGGCGTCGACGAGCCGGTTGAGCGCCATCGCAAGCGACCGCGCGCCGACCATCGCGAGCGTGATCCAGAGCAAGTCGTGCGCGGACGGCGTCTTGCCGACGGCGAGGAACGCGCCGACGTACGCGAACGGCAGAGCAAAGACCGTGTGCTCGATCTTCACGAGCCGCGCGAAACGGGCCGGTAGCGGCGC
Organism: Gaiellaceae bacterium; assembly: GCA_035257065.1. Taxonomy (GTDB): domain Bacteria; phylum Actinomycetota; class Thermoleophilia; order Gaiellales; family Gaiellaceae; genus Palsa-739. The sequence continues at coordinate 11,812 of DATEXK010000555.1, forward strand.
GAGCGTGGAGGCGGAGGCATTCACCGGCGCCCATCGTATGCGCGTCCACGCCGGGCGACACCACGTCTCCGGCAGACACGTCTTGGTGCCTGGCACCGGGCCGTGTCTCGAGCGAACACTCCAGCCGGTAACGCCGTCGTACGGCGAAGGCGGGCGAACGGCAGAAACACGCCTCTCTGCGCAGCAGCCACGTCCCAGGCAGACACGTCTCGGTGCCTGGCACCAGGACGTGGCTGTTCGGGACACATCACGTCAAGCGAATCGCCGTGTCGGTCAGGTTTGCACGTGTGATGTCTGCTCGTCGGCGAGCAGCTTCAGCGCGTGGACGAGCGCGGGGCGGAGCACCTCGAAGCCGTCGCGGCAGCCGCCGGGTGAGCCGGGAAGA
>DATEXK010000556.1:0-5155 GCA_035257065.1 Gaiellaceae bacterium
ACACGACGCAGGGTTACACCGACGAAATCGAGCTAGACGAGCTCGCGCAGGCACTAGCGGAGGCGCTGCTCTCTCGGAACGCACAAGCGTCGCCTGATCTGGCGACGCTCGCGATGGAAACCCTCAAGTACCCTCGAAACAGTTTTATGGAGGCGGCGGGAATCGAACCCGCGTCCGCAGCCGCACCGGCTGAGCGTCTACAAGCATAGGTCGCACTTTTCACGTCACCCGTTGGCCGGAGTGCGACCGCCCAACCAACGGACTAGCCATCCTGAAGCGTCGCACCTCGGGCGATTGGCATTCCCTCGGGGCCGAGCCTGTTGGTTAGCGCCGCCCCGGATCACAGGCCCATCCGGAGGGGCGTCGCTGACTAGCTCTTAGTCGAGTTAGGCAGCGAGTGCGAGATCAGATTGATTCGCATTTGGTTTGTGCCGGTGGATTAACGAGGCCTACCGGCGACCTCGGCTTGCAACTCATCCGGATGTATCGACCACGTCGAAACCAGGTCGCCCCCGTATGTCGTACGAACCTCATTCTAGCGATGAATCGCCTCCTCAACGGCCCGCCGGACGAGGACACGTGCCAGGTGGCGCCGGAACTCGGCGCTCCCGTTCGTGTCCGTCGGCGGCTCCGTTCCCTCGTCGGCAGCCGCACCTGCGTCGGCGCCGGCGGCCCAGGCGGCCTCCGACGACTTCGCACGCAGCGGCGTCGCACCCATGTTCACGAGCCCGATCGCGGCGTCGGTCACGCCGCCGTTCGAGCGCCGCGCGACCGCCGCGACGCCGACCGTCGCCCAGTCCTGCGCGCGCCGCCGGAACTTCAGGTAGCTCCAGACGTGATCGGCGCCGAGCTTCGGCACTCGCACCTCCGTCACCATCTCCCCCAGCCCGACGGCCGTGTCGAAGACGCCGCGGAAGAAGTCGTCGGCGGCAACCGTGCGCACGCCGTCGGCGCCCGCGATGTCGACCTCGCCGTCGAGCGCGAGCAGCACCGCCGGCAGGTCTGACGCAGGATCTCCGTGCGCGAGCGAGCCGCCGATGGTGCCGCGATGCCGGACCTGTGGATCGCCGATCAGGCTCGCCGCGTACGACACGAGCGGGTTGTGTTCCCGCACGATCGGCGACGTCACGACGTCGTGGTGCCGTGTCAACGCACCGATCGCGATCGTGTCGCCCGCGTCGCGGATGTACGACAGCTCCTCGAGCCGCCCGATGTCGACGAGCAGCGACGGCCGCGCGAACCGCAGCCGCAGCACCGGCAGCAACGAATGCCCGCCCGCCAGCAGCTTCGCGTCCTCCCGCCCAGTCACCAAGCTCAATGCGTGGCCGACAGAATCCGCGACCTCGTAGTCGAACGCAGCCGGGATCATGACCGCACCTCCTCGAGCGCACGCCAGATTCGCTCCGGCGTCGCGGGCATCGCGACGTCGGTGATGCCGTCCGCGGCGAGCGCGTCGACGACGGCATTCATCACCGCGGGCGGCGACGCGATCGCACCCGTCTCCCCCACGCCCTTCACACCGAGCGGGTTCGTCGGGCTCGGCGTCTCGACGCGGTCGAGCTCCCACCGCGGGAACTCGGCCGCCGACGGCACGAGGTACGTCGTCATGTTGCTCGTCATCAGGTTACCGTCCTCGTCGTACACCGCCTCCTCGTAGAGCGCCTGCGAGACGCCTTGCGCGAGGCCGCCGTGGATCTGTCCCTCGACGATCGTCGGGTTGATCACGACGCCGACGTCGTCGACGGCGACGTAGCGCAGCAACTCGACGTTGCCTGTCTCCGTGTCGACCTCGACGACCGCGACGTGCGCACCGCTCGGCCACGAGAAGTTCGGCGGGTCGTACACGTACGTCGCCTCGAGGCCCGGTTCGACGCCCTCCGGCAGATCGTGCGCCGTCCACGCGGAGAGCGCGATCTCCTTCAGCGTGACCGAGTCGTCCGGCCCGATGAAACGGCCGCGCACGTGCTCCACCTGCGCTTCGTCGACCCCGAGCCGGTGCGCGGCGATCTTCTTCGCCTTCTCGGCGATCCGCTCTGCCGCGTAGTACAGCGCGACGCCGCCGACCGCGAGGCTGCGGCTGCCGTAGGTGTCCATCCCGAGCGGGACGACCGACGTATCGCCGTGCAGCACCTCGATCTCGTCGACCTCGTAGCCGAGCTGGTCGGCGACGATCTGCGAGAACGACGTCTCGTGCCCCTGCCCGTGCGGCGACGCGCCGGTCAGTACTTGCACGGTGCCGGTCGGCAAGCACCGGATCGTCGCCGCATCCCAGCCGCCCGCGCCGTAACGGATCGCGCCGAGGATCTTCGACGGCGCGAGCCCGCACATCTCGACGTACGTCGACAGGCCGATGCCGAGCCGCTTCACGTCACCGGCGGCACGCCGGTCGCGCTGCTGCTTCCGCACGCCGTCGTAGTCGACGAGCTCGAGCGCCTTGTCGAGGCACGCGTCGTAGTCGCCCGAGTCGATCGTGAGGCCCGCCGCAATCGTCGCGGGAAACTCGCGGATGAAGTTCGCACGGCGCAGCTCGACCGGGTCCATGCCGAGCTTGCGCGCGAGCGCATCGACGGCCCGCTCGATCGCATACGTCGCCTCCGGCCGGCCCGCACCGCGGTACGCATCCGTCGGCGTCGTGTTCGTGAACACGCCGGTGCACTCGAAGCTGTAGCCCTCGACGCCGTAACACCCGGCGTAGAGCCACGCCCCGAGCAGCGGCACGCCCGCCGTCACGAGCTGCAGGTACGCGCCCATCGACGCCGTCAGCTTCGTGCGGACGGCGGTGATCTTCCCTGCGGACGTCGCTGCGAGCTCGATCTCCTGCACGACGTCGCGCCCGTGGATCGTCGCGAGATAGCCCTCGCTCCGACCCTCAGTCCACTTCACAGGCCGGCCGAGCCGCCGCGCAACCGCGAGCGCGAGCGCCTCTTCGGCGTAGACGTCCAGCTTCGAGCCGAAGCCGCCGCCGACGTCGGGTGCGATCACGCGCAGCTTCGCCTCAGGGATCCCCATCATGCCGCTGAGGGTGACGCGCAAAATGTGCGGAATCTGCGTCGTCGACCAGATCGTGAACTCGCCGGTCGCCGGCAGCGGCTGCACGAACACCGCCCGCGGCTCCATCGCGTTCGGGATCAGCCGGTTCTGGCGGTAGCGCTCCGACACGGTGACGTCCGCCTCCGCGAACAGCCGGTCGACCTCGCCCGCCTCCAGCTGCCACGTATAGCAGCGGTTCGTCCCGAAGCTCTCGTGGACGAGCGGCGCGCCGTCCGCAAGCGCCGCCTCGACGTCGACGACCGCCGGTAGCGCCTCGTAGACGACGTCGACGAGCTCCGCCGCGTCCTCCGCCCCGCCGCGCGTCGTCGCGACAACGATCGCAACCGCATCGCCGGCGTAGCGCGCCTTGTCGGTCGAGATCGGCTTGTGCTCGGGCGCCTTCGTGTCCTCGGTCGGGAGCCACGCGCACGGCAGCGAGCCCGCCCACTCGTCGGTGAGATCGTCGCCGGACCACGCGGCGACGACGTCGGCGTGCGCGAGCGCCGGCGTGACGTCGACCGACACGATGCGGGCGTGCGCGTACGGGCTGCGAACGATACCGAGGTACACCATCCCCGGATCGCGCATGTTGTCGACCCACTGCGCCTGTCCCGTCAGGAGCTTCTTGTCTTCCTTGCGCTCGACCGGCGCACCGATGATCCGGCCGACCACGACTTCAGCAGGAGCGCTCATCGGGCCACCGCCTCGATCGCGTCGATGATGTTCTGGTAGCCCGTGCAACGGCAGATGTTGCCCTCGAGCGCATGCTTGATCTCGTCGGTGGTCGGGCTCGGGTTCTCGGCGAGCAGGCTCGTCGCTGCGAGAATCATCCCGCTCGTGCAATACCCGCACTGGAGCGCGTGGTGCTCGTGGAAGCTCTGCTGCAGCTCGTTGAGCACACCATCGACGGCGAGCGCTTCGATCGTCGTGATCGCACGGCCGTCGGCCTGGACGCCGAGCACCGTGCAGGACTTCACCGATTCGCCGTCGAGCAGCACCGTGCAGGCGCCGCACGACGAGGTGTCGCAGCCGACGACGGTCCCCGTCAGGCCGAGCCGCTCGCGCAGCACGTAGACGAGCAGCTCGCGCGGTTCGAGCTCGAGCTCGTGGGAGACGCCGTTGACCGTGAGCGAGACGCTCCTCACGTGTGGCCTCCTTTGGTTTCCGGGCGGCGCGGCTGCCGCCTCCGCGCGAGCATACGCCGGGAGCGGTGGGCTGCATAGGCAAATGGCGTCTGCGGCCCGAATGGGACGCTACGTTTGAGTGCGTGGCAGACGCTACTGGAACCGGCCTAGGAGGCGGCTCGACGGACAACCATTTGCAGGCGATCTCGCGCGTCTATGGGCCTGAGACGTGGGACGTGTATGACCTGCTCGATCGGAGCCTGAATCCACCTGGCCCAGAGACGATGCTGGCGCTGGGGGCCGAGCGTCTGACACCGGCGTCTGTCGTTCTCGATGTGGGCTGCCGCGATGCCTCTCATCTGATTCAGCTGGTTCAGGCGACCGGCGCGAGCGGAGTCGGGATCGACCCCCTGGGCCGTTTCGTCGAACGAGCGCGCGAGGCCGTCGCCGAAGCCGGCTTGGAGGCTCGGATTCAGATCGCCCAAGGGGTGATGCAGGACATCGCGTGGCCGGATGGGTCCTTCGATCTCGTGTGGTGCCGTGACGTGATCGAGGTCGTCGAGGCGCTCGAGCGCGCGGTCGCCGAGGTCGCCCGCGTCCTTCAGCCGGGCGGACACGTGGTCGTCTTCACCGTGTTTGCCACCGACCGTCTCGAGCCTAAGGAGGCCGCCTTGCTCGCACAGAGTCTTGCGGTCGTGCCGGCGAACCTCGTCGAGGAGCAGGTTGAAGAAGCATTCCGTCGAGCCGGACTGGCAGTTGCCCGCAAGGAAGTGATCGGGACGGAATGGCGGGAGTATGCGGAGGAACGAACGCGGCCCGCTTCACGGGATCTCTTGCGCCTCGCGCGGCTTCGCCGCGAGCGCGACCGGATCATCCAGGACGCCGGCGAGGAGATCTACGGGCACATCGAGTCCAACCTTCACTGGCTCGTCTATCAGTTCCTGGGGAAGCTCCAGCCGACGATCTACGTGCTCCGAAAGACGACCTGACGCGTGGCCCGC
>DATEXK010000557.1:0-15540 GCA_035257065.1 Gaiellaceae bacterium
CGAGGACCTGATCACGATGACGAAGGCGCAGGTCGCAGATATCGCGGCCGACTGACCTACTGCTGCTCGAGGAGATCTCCGAGATCTAGCACGACGACATCGGCTCCATGCTCGCGCAGCGCGTCGGCTTGGCCTGCGCGGTCTACTCCGACCACGAACCCGAACCCACCTGCCTTCGCCGCAGAGACACCGGCGAGAGCGTCTTCGAACACCGCCGCTCGAGCAGGTGGGATGCCGAGCGCGTCGGACGCGGCCAGGTAGGTGTCCGGGGCAGGCTTCCCTTTCAGATGCTGCTCCTGCGCGACGAGCGCGTCGATGCGAACCTCGAACAGATCTGCGATGCCTGCCGCGACCAGTACGTCGCGGCAGTTGGCGCTCGACGAGACGACGCCGCAGTGCAAGCCCGCAGCCAGCAGGGCCTGGACGTACCGCACCGATCCTGCGAACGGCTCGACGCCGTTTCGCCGTAGCAACTCGAGGACGAGCTCGTTCTTGAGGTTCGCGAGCCCCGCGATCGTCTTGAGGCGAGGCGAGTCCGTGGGGAGGCCCTCGGGGAGCACGATCCCCCGGGACTCGAGGAACGACCGCACGCCGTCGTAGCGCGGCTTGCCGTCGACGTACTTGGCGTAGTCGGCGACCGGATCGAACGGCACGAAGTCGCCGCCGAGCTTTGCCGCGCGCGCCTGTAGGAAGGCGTCGAGCATCTCCTTCCAGGCCGCCGCATGGAGCTCGGCGGTCTTGGTGAGCACGCCGTCGAGGTCGAACAGGCCTGCTTCGATTCCCGGCGGCAGCCCGAATCGTGAACCTGCAGGCGTCACGGCCGGCGTCCCGGCAGGCATCACAGCGCGGGCACGCGGTCGAGGAGCTCGGCGAGCGACGCGATCACGATATCGGCGCCTGCCGCGCGAAGCTCGTCCGGCCGGGTGATGCCCTCGACGCCGACGACGAGCTCGAAGCCGGCGGCACGAGCCGCAGCGACCCCAGCGGGTGTCGTCTCGAACGCGGCCGAGCTCCGGGGCTCGGAGCCGATCTGGCGGCACGCGGCGAGTAGCGTGTCGGGCGCCGGCTTTGGGCGCAGGTGCTCGGCGACCATCGCGTCTCCGTCGACGATGCCTTCGATCAGGTCGGCGAGCGCCGCTCCTTCGAGGATCCTGTGTGTGTTGGCGCTCGCCGAGACGACCGCTATGCGCAGGCCCGCGTCGCGCGCGATCTCCAGGTACTGCCGAGAGCCTTCGAAGGCGGCCGGCGCGTGCTCGTCGAGCAGTCGCAGCAGCACGTCCCGCTTGCGGTTCGCCAGCCCGTGCACCGTTTCCGCACCGGGGGCGTCCCGGGGATCGCCCTCCGGGAGCCTGATCCCGCGGCTCGCCAGGAAGGCGCGAACACCGTCGAGCCGGGGCTTGCCGTGGATGTGCCGGGTGTAGTCGACGCCTGGATTGAACGGAGCGAACTGGCCGCCGGTTCGTTCGATGCGTCTCGAGATCAGCTCGTCGAAGGTCACCGCCCACGCCGCGGCATGCGCTGCAGCGCTGCCGATCAGCACACCGTCGAGATTGAAGATGCACGCTGCGACGTCCGGGCCCAGCCCGAGCAGCCGGCGCGCCTCCCACGGGGGAAGCCGCAGGCGCGAGAACCGTGCCTTCACGTGCTGGTCGCGGGCCAGCGCGTCGAGCAGGCTCGTCACCTGGGCGCGCTCGCCGGCGAGCCGGATCGCGTGCTCGTGCAGCTGGTGCTCGGGCAGATAGTGCTTCGCCGAGAGCAGGGCTGCCTGGGCGGCATCGAGTGCGATCTGCCAGCGTGCGCCCACGGCCTCGAGGTTCAGCGGCCGGTCTTGCGGAGGCCAGGTCGTTGCGCGCTCGGGCAAGCCGTCGTCCGGCGAGGCGCTCCCGTTGCCGCGCACGCCGCGTCGCCTGTCGGCGGGGGCAGGTGAGGTCAGAGCGGCCATTCCGGCCCGCCCGGCAGCCGGCGGGACCACGTTGGGATCCGCCTATGTGCCTTCATAGGCGAAGTGTGCTGCGGACCGCGATCCTCGACATCCGCAGAGCACCCGACACGCGCCTGCGGGAAACTACGTCGTTCGGATGGGCAGGTCGGGCTAGCAAATGCGGGGCAGAGGGTCGCCGACGAGCATGTCGACGATGCGGTTTCCCCCGAACGCCGTCTCGAGCAACACGAGACCTTCGGGCGCAGCCCGCACCTCGCCGACGATCGCAGCGTCGGCGCCCAGCGGGTGCGACCGGAGCGCGGCGAGCGCGGCGTCGGACGCGTCGGCGGCGACGACGGCGACGAGTCTGCCCTCGTTCGCGACGTGGAGGGGATCGATGCCGAGGATCTCGCAGGTGCCGACGACCGCCGGCCGCAGCGGCAGCGACGCCTCCGCGAGGGAGACGGCGACCCCTGCTTGCTGTGCGAGCTCGTTGAGCGCCGTGGCGAGCCCGCCGCGGGTCGGGTCGCGCATCCAGCGAATCGCGCCCCCGAGCTCGAGCAACGCGAGCGTGAGCGGAAGCACGGCAGCGGTGTCGCTTCGCAGGTCGACCTCGAGCTCGAGCTCGCCGCGCGCGACCATGACGGCCATGCCGTGATCGCCGATCGTGCCCGACACGAGCACGCGGTCGCCCGGCCTGACGCGCTCCGGTCCCAGCTCCACCTCCGGCGGAACGACGCCGATCCCGGCCGTGGTCACGTAGAGACCGTCTGCTTTGCCGCGCTCGACGACCTTCGTGTCGCCGGTCGCGACCGGAACCCCCGCCACAGCTGCGGCACGGGCCATCGACGCGGCGATGCGGCGCAGGTCGGCGACGGCGAACCCCTCCTCGATCACGAAGCCGGCCGACAGCGCGACCGGCCGGGCGCCGGCGACGGCGAGGTCGTTGACGGTGCCGTTGACGGCCAGGTCGCCGATGTCACCGCCCGGGAAGAAGATCGGCTTGACGACGTACGAGTCGGTCGTGAAGGCGAAGCGCGACCCGTTCAGCTCGAGCAACGCCGAGTCGGAGAGCGGTGCGAGCAGTGGGTTGTCGAGCTCCTCGAGGAAGAGGCCTTCGACGAGCGCGCGGGTCGCCTTGCCGCCCGCGCCGTGCGCGAGCGTGACGACCTCGTCGCGAAGCTTCGGCCGCCGCGGCCTCACGCGGGAACGCGATCCCGCCGCCGCTGGAGCCGCCCGTAGTTGTAGTAGGCGGCGCACGCGCCTTCGCTCGACACCATGCAGGTGCCGATCGGACGCTCCGGCGTGCAGGCGGTTCCGAAGACCTTGCACTCCCACGGCTTGATCGCGCCGATCAGCACCTCGCCGCACTGGCAGGCTTTCGGGTCCTCGATCCGTGTGCCCGGCAGCTCGAAGCGCGCCTCGGCGTCCCAGTCGGCGAGCTCAGGGCGCAGCTTGAGTGCGCTGTGCGCGATCCAGCCGAGGCCGCGCCACTCGAACGTGTCGCGCAGCTCCATCGTCTCGTCGAGTGCGGCGATGGCACGCGGGTTCCCGTCACGCCGGACGACTCGCGTGTACTGGTTCTCCACCTCGCAGCGTCCCTCGCGAAGCTGACGAACGAGCATCACCGTCGCGTGCAGGATGTCGATCGGCTCGAAGGCGGTGACGACGACAGGCTTCCCGTAATCACGGGCGATGAAGTCGTACGGTCGTGTGCCGACGACGGTCGAGACGTGCCCGGGTGCAATGAACGCGTCGATCTGCAGCCCGGGTGAGTCGAGGATCGCCTTGAGCGGCGGACCGATCGTCACGTGGTTGCAGAAGGCCGAGAAGTTGCGGATCCCTTCGGCGCGCGCGCGCAACACGGTGACCGCCGTCGAGGGCGCGGTCGTCTCGAAGCCGATCGCGAAGAAGATCACCTCGCGCGTGGGGTTGCGGCGCGCGAGCTCGAGTGCGTCGAGCGGCGAGTAGACCATGCGCACGTCCGCGCCGCGGGCCTTGGCCTCGAGCAGCGAGCCGCGACCGCCCGGCACGCGCAGCATGTCGCCGAAGGTCGTGAAGATCACCTCCGGCCGCTCCGCCAATGCGATCGCGTCGTCGACCCGCCCCATCGGGATCACGCAGACGGGGCAGCCGGGGCCGTGCACGAAGTCGATCTCCGGCGGCACGAGGTCCTCGATGCCGTGCTTGTAGATCGTGTGCGTATGGCCGCCGCAGACCTCCATCAGCTTCATCGTCCGGCCGGGCTCGACCAGCGCCACCAGCTCGTGCGCGAGCTTCTGCGCCAGCTCGCCGGAGCGGAACTCGTCGACGAACCTCACGGCGCGTCCGCGATCTTCTGGAGTGCGATGCCGGCGTGACAGAGGAGTTGCTCGCCGACGGCCACGGGCTCGACGAGCTCGATCCCGACGCGCTCGCGCGCGCCGTCGACGTCGACGGTTGCAGTCGCGCCGTCCACGTGGACGACCGTCGCGGTCACGGCGATGTCACCGCACGTGATGCAGTGCTCGGCGTCGACCGTCATCCGACCGCGCTCTCACGGATCTCGCGCAGCTCCTGCTCGTACGCTTCGCCCATCTGCTCGAGCAACTCGAGCGTCTCGAGCGCCTGCTGCTCGTCGATCTTCTCCAGGGCGAAGCCGACGTGGATGAGCGCCCAGTCGCCGACCTCGAGCTCCGGGCAGAGCGCGATCGAGACCGATCGGCGGACGCCGGAGATCTCGGCCTTGGCGAGGGATGCCTCGCTGTCACTGAGCTCGACGATCTGCGCCGGAATCGCTAGGCACATGACGCAATCCTTCCTGCTGCGACTGGAGCTTGCCCGTAGCTTATGCGCGCGCGGCGCAACCGGCAGGTTCTCAACTGCTCTCCTGAGTGAGCGCGCGCTGCGCCAGATGGCGGCCGATGACGATCGAGGCCGTCGCTGCCGGTGAAGGCGCGTTCAGCACGTGGAGCACGCGCGGCGACTCGCGCACGAGGAAGTCGTCGACGAGCGATCCGTCGCGCGCCAGGCACTGTGCCCGCACGCCCGACGGACCGAACACGACGTCGCGCGACTCGATCGCCGGGATATAGCGGCGCATCTCCGCGACGAATGCGGGCTTCACGAAGTCGCGCCAGATCTCGGCGGCCCCGGTCCGCGCGTACGTGCGGGCGAGGCGTCTGAATCCCGAGGATCCGAGAAGCTCGAAGAAATCGCGGGGATTCGCGGAGAAGCGCCGGTAGCCCTCGCGCGCGAATGCCGGCACTGCGTTCGGGCCCGCGGTGAGCCCGCCGTCGACGCCTCGAGTGAAGTGCACACCGAGAAACGGGAACGCCGGGTCGGGCACGGGATAGACGAGCCCGCGGACCAGCTCGCGCGCGTGCGGTCGAAACGTGTAGTAGTCGCCTCGGAACGGCACGATGGAGTGGCCGGCGTCGGCATCACCCGTGAGCGCCGCGAGACGATCCGCCTGCAGGCCGGCGCACACGACAGTCCTCCCTGCCCGCAGTGTTCCTCCGTTGGTCTCGATCGTGCATGCACGCTCGTCACGAGTGACCCGGCGAACGGCGCGCCCGAGCAGGATGGAGCCGCCTCGCCGCTCGATCACGCCGGCGTACGCATCGGCGACGCGGCGGTAGTCGATGACGCCGGTCTCGGCCACATGGAAGGCCTTGATGCCTCGCACATTCGGTTCGATGTCCGCGAGCTCGTCGGGCTCGACCTCGCGCGGTGCAAGTCCGTTCGCCCGCCCGCGATCCATGAGTGCCTCGTACCGTCCGAGCTCCTCGCGTCGTGCGACGACGACGAGCTTCCCGCAGAGCTTGTATGGAATCGAATGCTCGTCGGCGAAGGCGATCAATGCTGCGCGACCCTCACGGCAGAACCGCGCCTTCAAGGATCCGGGTACGTAGTAGAGCCCCGCGTGCAGAACGCCCGAGTTGTGGCCGCTCTGATGCGCCGCGAGCTCCGCTTCCTTCTCGACGACTGCCACGCGGGCGTCGGGTCGCTCCTCCAACAGGCTCATCGCGGTGGCGAGACCGACGAGACCCGCGCCGACGACGACGAAATCGAACTCGTCCACTATGAGGCAATTCTCCTTGCTGCGACTGCGGCCTGGCCGTAGCTGATGCCGCCGTCGTTCGGAGGGACGAGACGGTGCGAGAGGACACGGAAACCGAGCGCCTCGAGGCGGCGTCGTGTCGACTCGAGCAGCCGCAGGTTCTGGAAGCTGCCGCCGGAGAGGACGACGGTTCCCGGCCCGCCGGCTTCCGCGCACGCGGTCGCCGCGGCGGCGGCGATGGTCTCGTGGAAACGCGCGGCGATCTCCTCGACGCGACGTCCGGCGTGCAGCTCGGAGTGACACGTCGCTACGAGGGCGGTCGCGTCGCCGAACCGCCACGGGTACGGCTCGGCGTTCGCAGTGCCGGCGAGCTGCTCGAGCTCGACGGCCGCCTGCCCCTCGTACGTGATCTGATCCCGTACGCCGAGGACTGCGGCGACGGCGTCGAACAGCCGGCCCATGCCTGAGGAGAGCGGGGGTGTCAGCTTGAGGCTCTCGCGGACGAGCTCCCAGCGAGACCAGGGCACGACCAGTCCTGCACGCTCGAGGTGGACGGACGCGACGCGCCACGGCTCGCGGATCGCCGCCTCGCCGCCGGGAAGCGGCACCGGGTCGAGGTGCGCCAAGCGCTCGAAGCCCTCGAGGTCGCAGCGCAGCAGCTCGCCGCCCCAAAGCGTCCCGTCGGTTCCGTAGCCGCTGCCGTCGAAGACGAGCGCGAGCGCGGCGCTCTGCTCGCCGTGCTCGGCCAGGCACGCCGCGGCATGCGCATGGTGATGCTGGACGGCGACGAGCTCGGCATCCTGCTCGAGCGCCCACTTCGTCGAGAGGTACTCCGGGTGCAGGTCGTGGGCGACGACGTCGAGCTCGACGTCGAGCATCGCGAGGTAGAGCGCGAGATCGGTGCGGAACGCGTGGTAGGCCTGCTCGGTGTCGAGGTCGCCGAGATGCGGCGAGAGGAATGCCTCGCCTGCGCGCGTGACGCAGAACGTGCTCTTCAGCTCAGCGCCTGCAGCGACGATCGAGCGTTCGCCGGCTGCAAGCGGCAGTGAGGCGGGCGCGTAGCCGCGCGAGCGGCGGATCGGGAAGGCGGCGCGCACAACCGAGTCTTCGCAGCGGCGGTGAATGGGCCGGTCATGTGCAAGGAACGCGTCGGCGATGCCGTCGAGACGCTTGCGGGCCTCGGCGTCGTCAAACGCGATCGGCTCGTCCGAGACGTTTCCGCTCGTGAGCACGACGGGCCTTGCGAGGTCCGCCGCGAGTAGGTGGTGAAGCGGCGTGTACGGGAGCATGACGCCGAGCCACGGGGAGCCCGGCGCCACCGCCTGGGCGACTGGGGCGCCGTCTCGCCGGTGCAACAGCACAACCGGCCGCGCGCGCGAGCGCAGCAGCGACTGCTCCTCCGCCGAGATGTCGCACAGCTCTTCGGGCGCCGCGGTCATCAGCGCGAACGGCTTGTCGTCGCGGTGCTTGCGTGCGCGCAGCCGCGCGACGGCGTCTTCGCTCGTCGCATCGCAGGCGAGGTGGTAGCCGCCGAGCCCTTTGACCGCGACGATCGCTCCGTCGCGCAGCAAGGAAACGGCCTCCTGCAGCGGCATCGAGAGCTGTGGCCCGCATGCAGGGCAGGCGATCGGCTCGGCGTGGAAGCGTCGATCTGCCGGGTCCTCGTATTCCCGCCGGCAGTCGGTGCACATCGGGAAGCCGGCCATCGTCGTTGCTGCGCGGTCGTAGGGCACGGCGCGCACGATCGTGAAGCGAGGGCCGCACTGCGTGCAGTTCAGGAACGGATACCGGTACCGGCGGTCGGTCGCGTCGAAGAGCTCGCGCAGGCAGTCATCGCACGTTGCGACGTCTGCCGGAATCGCCGCTGCGTTGCGCGCATGCGCGTCGGGCGCATGCCGGCTGGCCGCGATTGCAAAACGCTCGTCGCCGCAGAGGTTCAGTGATGTCACCGTCACGGCCTCGACGCGCGCGAGTGGCGGTGCATCGGCAAAGAGCGAAGTGGCGAACGCACGGAGCGACGCGGTATCGCCCTCGGCCTCGATCACGACGCCTTCGCCGTCGTTCAGAACGAAGCCGCCGAGCCCATGCCGTGCCGCGAGGCCGTAGACGAACGGACGGAAGCCGACTCCCTGTACTACCCCGCGAACTCGGAACCCGTGGCGCTCCCGCATCGCTCTCTTCTACCTGCGCCGGCAGTCCGCGTCATGCGGAAAGTCCCCGCCGACGAATACGTATCTCCCCGGATGTACGCTTCCGGCGGCGGTGTGAATGTCACCTGGAAAGGGACGACTGCCTGACTTCGAGACAACCGTGATTGAGCCCGAGGCCCTCGAGGACCTCTTGAAGGCGCTCGGCGCCCGCGGTTTCCGTTCCGTCGGCCCCACGGTGCGTGACGGAGCGATCGTCTACGAGGACATCGAGTCGGCGGCCGATCTTCCGATCGGCTGGACCGACACGCAGGATGCCGGCAGCTACCGGCTCGAGCGCCGCGACGACGAGGCGCGCTTCGGCTTCGCGGTAGGGCCGCACTCGTGGAAGCAGTTCCTGCTGCCTGCGCGCATCCGGCTCTGGCGGGCGCGGCGCCTCGACGACGGCTTCGAGGTGGCGGAGGAGCCGGTCGAGGACGTCCCGCTCGCGCTCATCGGTGTGCGTGCCTGCGAGCTGCACGGAATCGCGATCCAGGATCGCGTCCTGCTCGGCGGGCAATACGCCGACCGTGACTACGAGGCCCGGCGGAAGGACGCGTTCATCATCGCCGTCAACTGCTTCGAGCCCGGTGGCACGTGCTTCTGCGTGTCGATGGGTACCGGCCCGAAGGCGGAGGCCGGGTACGACCTCGCGTTGACCGAGATCCTCGACGGTCCCCACCGGCTGCTCGTCGAGGTGGGGACTGAACGCGGCGCCGAGGTCCTGCAGGATCTCCCGCGGCGGCCCGCGCTACCGGATGATCTCGACGCGGCCGGCGCTGCGGTCGCAGGAGCGGCCGAGCGCATGGGTCGGCGCGTCGACGTCACCGACATTCGCGATCTGCTCGCGCGCAACCTCTCGAACGCGCGCTGGGCCGAGGTCGCCGACCGCTGCCTCACGTGCGGCAACTGCACGCTGGTCTGTCCGACCTGCTTCTGCACGAGCGTCGAGGACGTCACCGACCTGACCGGCGACAACGCCGAGCGGATGCGGTCCTGGGACTCGTGCTTCACCGTCGACCACGCCTACATTCACGGCGGCAGCATCCGACCGTCCGGGAGCTCGCGCTACCGCCAGTGGCTCACGCACAAGTTCGGCACGTGGTACGACCAGTTCGGAAGCTCGGGCTGCGTCGGCTGCGGCCGCTGCATCTCTTGGTGCCCGGTGGGGATCGACGTGACGGAGGAGCTCACCGCGATCCGCGCAAGCGAAGGAGTCGACCATGCAAACAATTGAGACCCTCCTGCAGGACGTACCGCTGTTCCAGAGCCTGCAGCCCGCCGACCTGGCACTGATCGCGGGTTGCGGCTCGAACGTGCAATTCCGCGCAGACGAGCTGATCGTCCGCGACGGCGACACGGCAGACGTGTTCTACGTGCTGAGGCACGGCAGCGTCGCGCTGGAGACGTTCGTTCCGGCCCGCGGCGCCGTCACGATCGAGACGCTCGAGCCCGGCGACGTTGTCGGCTGGTCGTGGCTCTTCCCGCCGTACCGCTGGCACTTCGACGTGCGCGCGCTCTCGCTCGTGCGGGCGACGAGCTTCGACGGCGCCTGTCTGCGCGGCAAGTGCGAAGCAGACCCGCGTCTCGGCTACGACCTGATGTCCCGTTTCGCACAGGTGATGATCGAGCGGCTCCAGTGGACGAGGATGCGGCTCCTGGACGTTTATGGCTACGACGGCGCAGACTGACCTCCACGAGGCGCCCGGGCCGATGGCGCCCGTGCCGTTCCGGGTCACGCGACGCCGGCGCGAGCTCCACGACACGTGGACGCTCGAGCTCGAGCCCGTCACGGGACAGAGGATCATCCCGGCGCCGGGTCAGTTCACGATGCTCTACGCGTTCGGGATCGGCGAGGTGCCGATCTCCGTCTCCGGCGCCACCGACGGGCCGCTCGTCCACACCGTGCGCGCCGTCGGCGCGGTCTCGAAGGCGATCTGCGCGGCGAAGCCGGGCACGGTGCTCGGCGTTCGCGGACCGTTCGGGAATGCGTGGCCCGTCCATGCCGCAGCCGGCAGCGACGTGGTCGTCGTCGCCGGCGGCATCGGCCTCGCACCGCTCCGGCCGGCTCTCTACCACCTGCTCGAGCATCGCGGCGAGTACGGCGAGGTGGCGCTGCTGTACGGCAGCCGCACGCCCGCCGATCTTCTCTACAAGACCGAGCTGCAGCGACTGCGCGGGCGCTTCGACCTCCAGGTCGACGTCACGGTCGACGCCGCCGAGGGCGGGTGGCAGGGCAAGGTCGGCGTCGTGCCACAGCTCGTCACCACGGCACGCTTCGATCCGGCGTCGACCGTCGCGCTCGTCTGCGGGCCGGAGATCATGATCCATTACTCGGCGCGCGCGCTCCTCGACCGCGGTGTCGCGCCTGACCGGATCTATCTCTCGATGGAACGGAACATGCGCTGCGGTCTCGGCCACTGCGGCCACTGCCAGCTTGGCCCGACGTTGATCTGCCGCGACGGGCCCGTCTACCGCTACGACGAGATGGAGGAGCTGATGGCGGTGCGTGAGCTGTGAGCGCTGAGGTTCGCAAGCCGACGCTCGCCGTCTGGAAGTTCTCCTCCTGCGACGGCTGCCAGCTGTCGCTACTCGACTGCGAGGACGAGCTGCTCGCGCTCGCAGGCGAGGTCGAGATCGCCTACTTCCTCGAGGCCAGGCGCGCCACGCTCAAGGGGCCGTACGACCTGTCGCTCGTCGAGGGCTCCGTCACGACTCCGCACGACGTCGAGCGGATCAAGGAGGTGCGCCGCCTGTCGCGGAGCCTCGTCACGATCGGCGCGTGCGCGACCGCGGGTGGCGTCCAGGCGCTGAAGAATCTCGCGGACGTCAAAGACTTCACGTCGATCGTCTACGCAACGCCCGAGTACATCTCGACGCTCGAGACTTCGACGCCGATCTCGGCGCACGTCAAGGTCGACTTCGAGCTCAACGGCTGCCCGATCAACAAGCTGCAGCTGCTCGAGGTGATCACCGCCATGCTCCACGGCCGGCGTCCGAACATCTCGCCGGCGAGCGTCTGCATGGAGTGCAAGCGCCGCGGGACCGTCTGCGTGATGGTCGCGCACGGCACGCCGTGCCTCGGCCCGGTCACGCATGCCGGCTGCGGAGCGATCTGCCCCTCGTACAACCGCGGCTGCTACGGCTGCTTCGGCCCGATGGAGACGCCGAACACCGTCTCGCTGACGCGGCAGCTCCACGTGCTGGGAATGGGAGATCGCGCAGTCGAGCACGTCTTCCGCACCTTCAATGTCTCGGCGTTCGAACGAGTACGGGAGAGCAATGACTGAGCGGCGGACGAAGACGATCAAGACCGACTATCTCGCCCGTGTCGAAGGCGAGGGCGCGATGCTCGTGCGGATCGAGAACGGTCGCGTCGAAGAGGTGAAGCTCAACATCTACGAGCCGCCGCGATTCTTCGAGGCCTTCCTCCGCGGTCGCGCGTTCACCGAGGCGCCCGACATCACCGCCCGCATCTGCGGCATCTGCCCGATCGCGTACCAGATGAGCTCGGTGCAGGCGATGGAGCAGGCCTGTGGGATCGAGGTCGGCGGGCAGCTGCGCGCGCTGCGGCGCCTCATCTACTGCGGCGAGTGGATCGAGAGCCATGCCCTTCACGTCTTCATGCTCCACGCCCCCGACTTCCTCGGCTACGAGAGCGCGATCGAGATGGCCCGCGACATGCCGGAGCTCGTCGCGAAGGCGCTCGAGCTGAAGAAGACGGGCAACGAGCTGATGACGGTCGTCGGCGGGCGCGAGGTGCACCCGATCAATGTCAGGGTGGGCGGCTGGTACCGGACGCCGCGCAAGCGGGAGCTCGCGCCGCTCGTAGAGAAGCTCGAACGCGCCCGAGAGATCGCGCTCGAAGCGGTGCAGATCACGGCGGGCTTCAACTTCCCCGACTATCAGCAGGACTACGAATTCGTCGCGCTCTCGGAGCCGGACGAGTATCCGATCGATCGTGGACGCATCGTCTCGAACCGCGGTCTCGACATCGACGTCGCCGAGTACGACGAGCACTTCGTCGAGGATCACGTCTCCTGGTCGAATGCGCTCCAGTCGCGGATCATCGCGCGGGGCTCCTACCTTTGCGGTCCGCTTGCCCGCTACGCGCTCGCCGCCGACCGGCTCTCGCCGCTTGCGCAGGCCGCGGCAAAGGAGGCGGGGCTCGATCCGTCCGAGCGCAACCCGTTCCGCAGCATCGTCGTGCGCTGCGTCGAACTGGTCTACGCGACGGACGAGGCCCTGCGCCTGATCGCCGAGTACGAGGAGCCGGACGCGCCGTCGGTCGAGTTCGAGCCGCGCGCAGGCGTCGGCTACGGCTGCACCGAGGCGCCGCGCGGCATCTGCTACCACCGCTACGAGCTCGACGCAGAGGGAACGATCCTCGACGCGAAGATCGTGCCCCCAACGTCACAGAATCAGCGAACGATCGAGGAGGACTTGCGCGGTGTCGTCGAGCGCTCGCTCGACATGCCCGACGAGGAGCTGGGGCTGCTTTGCGAGCAAACGATTCGCAATTACGACCCGTGCATCTCGTGCGCGACGCACTTCCTGAAGCTCGAGGTCGAGCGGCGCTGAAGGTCGTTTGCGTCGGAAACCCCTGGCGGTGTGACGATGCCGCCGGGCTGGAGGTCGCGCGTCGCCTGCACGGGACGCTGCCGGCCGGCGTCGAGCTGCTCGAACGCGAAGGCGAGCCGACCGCGCTGATCGACGCCTGGGACGGCGCGTCGGTGCTCTGGCTCGTCGATGCGGTCTCGTCGGGGAGTGAGCCCGGGACGATTCACCGGCTCGACGCGAGCGCGCGCGAGCTGCCGACCGAGTTGTTCAGAGGCTCGACACACCACGTAGGCCTCGCCGAAGCGGTGGAGCTCGCACGTGCGCTCGGGCGGCTGCCCGCGCAGACGGTCGTCTACGGCATCGAAGGCGGTAGCTTCGAGGTCGGGAACGAGCTCACGCCCGCGGTCGCGGCCGTGGTCGAGCGGGTCGCCGAAGCGGTTCGAGAGGAGGTGGTCGAATGCACGAGAAAGCGCTGATGGACGACCTGATGCGAACGATCGCGGCGCAGGCGGAGGCGGAAGGCGCCCGGCGCGTGACGCGAATCCGGGTGAAGCTCGGTGCGCTCTCGCATTTCACGCCCGCCCACTTCCGCGAGCACTTCGAGGATGCCGCACGGGGCACGCTCGCAGAGGGTGCCGACGTCGAAGCCGAGCTGCGCACCGATCCGACCGAGGACAACGCGCAGGGCGTCGTACTCGAGTCGATCGACGTCGAGTTTTAGGACTAGCGGCCCGCCTTTCTGCGGATTTCCCGAACCTGCACCTGCGGCTTGACCCCGATGCGCCTCGCGTGGCTACGGCGCATGTCTCGTATAAAGCCAACCGCGCGAGAGGCAGGGACTCGAGATGACCGTTACGGCAATTGGTACCCGGTACGTCTACGACTTCGATGACGAGGCGCCCGGCGGGCGTGAACAGCTCGGTGGCAAGGGAATCGGGCTCGCCGAGATGACGCACATGGGGCTCCCCGTACCGGGAGGTTTCACCGTGACGACCGAGGCCTGCCGTGCCCAATTGGAGAGCGGCTCGTTTCCCGACGGCCTGAGCGAGGAGCTCGACGAGGCCGTGCATCGGCTCGAGCTCAAGACGGGGAAGCGCTTCGGCTCTTCCGACAACCCCCTCCTCGTGTCGGTGCGCTCGGGCGCCGCGATCTCGATGCCCGGGATGATGGACAGCATTCTCGACCTCGGCCTCTCCGATGCCGCGGCCGAAGGTCTCGTCCGCAAGACGGGCAACGCACACTTCGTCTACGACTCCTACCGCCGGCTGATCCAGATGTACGGCGAAGTCGTCGACGGTGTCGATGGCCGGTTGTTCGAGGAAGCGCTGTCCGCGGCGAAGCAGGTGCGCGGCGTCACGGTCGACACGGACCTCAGCGCCGACGAGATGCGGCTGCTCGTCGAGACGTACAAGCAGATCTACACCGAGTCGCTGGGCCGCGGTTTCCCCCAGGACGCCCGGACGCAGTTGCGCGCTGCGGTCGAGGCCGTGTTCCACTCGTGGCAGAACCCGCGCGCGCGGGTCTACCGGCAGCTGAACGACATTCCGGACACGATCGGCACCGCCGTCAGCATCGTCCAGATGGTGTTCGGCAATGCCGGCGACCGCTCGGCAACCGGCGTGGCGTTCTCGCGCGACCCGGCGACCGGCGAGAAGACACCGCACGGCGAGTTCCTCTTCGACGCACAGGGCGAGGACGTCGTCGCCGGCATCCGCGCGCCGCAGCCGCTCGAGGAGCTCGAGCAGGGCCTGCCCGAGGCGTACGCCGAGTTCCAGAAGGCGATGGACGCCCTCGAGCAGCACTACCGCGACCTCCAGGACGTCGAGTTCACGATCGAGCAGGGGAAGCTCTACATCCTGCAGACCCGCTCGGCGAAGCGAACGGCGGCGGCGGCGCTGCGGATCGCGCTCGAGATGGTGAGCGAGGGCCTCATCTCGCGTGAGGAGGCCGTCCTGCGTATCGAGCCCGGAATGCTCGACCACGTCCTGCACCCGATGGTCGACCCGAACGCGGCCGTGACGGTCGCGGCGACCGGCATACCGGCCTCACCGGGCGCTGCGGTAGGAGCCGTCGTCTTCGACGCGGACGTTGCCGCCGAGCGCGGCAAGAACGAGTCGGTGATCCTCGTTCGCTTCGACACGACACCCGACGACATCCACGGTCTCGCCGCAGCGGAGGGAATCCTCACCGCTCACGGCGGCATGGCCTCACACGCGGCGGTCGTCGCACGCGGCATGGGCAAGCCGTGCGTCGCCGGCTGCGACGCGCTTCGGATCGACGAGAGCGCCGGCATCTGCACGATCGGCGGTGTTCTGGTTCGCGAAGGCGAGCAGCTCACGGTCGACGGCTCGAACGGTCGCGTGATCGTGGGGGCTGCGCCGCTCGTGACCCCGACGGCAAATCCCGATCTCGACACCATCCTCACGTGGGCCGACCGCTTCCGTACGCTCGGCGTCCGTGCGAACGCCGACACGCCGGTCGACGCCGAGCGCGCCCGTGGCTTCGGCGCCGAGGGAATCGGCCTCTGCCGGACCGAGCACATGTTCTTCGGCGAGGAGCGGCTGCCGGTCGTCCAGGAGATGATCCTCGCGGAGGGCGTTGATGCGCTCCCGCATCCGCTCGGTGGTCGCCTCGCTCTCGGCGGGGAGGAACTCGTGCAACGGCGGATCGAGCAGCCGGATCGTGACCGGCAGTCCGGGCATCGCCTCGAAGATCGCCTCGAAGTCGGCCTGCTGAAACGGCAGCAGCCTGTCGAGAGCGGCCCGGCGGGCCGTCTCGTCCTCCGCGAGGATCATCTCCTGGACGACCGGCAGCCGCTCCTCGCCGAAGAA
>DATEXK010000558.1:0-2805 GCA_035257065.1 Gaiellaceae bacterium
CTCAAACGACAACTCGCACGCACCGTCTACACCACACTCAAAAACGAGCCCCTATTGACATAGGAGCAACACTGGCCCAGGCGACTATTGCAGCCCGTCGCGCGGCGAAGCGGGGGAGGCGACGAAGGTGTCGCCTCCCCCGCCACGGGCGTGCCGCTAGGCGGGTGCGCTCGCGGGCATCGGCATACGCTCCTCGCGAGCGTCGGCTCGGAGGATCGGAGACGACGGCCTGAAGCCCTTGAAGGTGCAGTAGAGGCCGAGGAAGAGTTCCCACAGGAACTCCGGGGCGGTCGCGATGCCTTGCAGCCCGCGTAGCGTGCTGCCCGGATGGTTCCCGCTGAACATTACTGCCGTCCCGGAGGCGATGATGAGCGGCCCGCCGACGAGCCCGAGCCATGCCATCCGTGGCGGCACTAGGCCCGAGCGGTACATCAGGTAGCCGAGGATCAGCCCGTTCCCCCAGCCGACGACCCAGCCCGGGCCGAGGAGAAACGTCCAGTCCTTGATCGCCGCGAGCGTGTAGGCGATCGTGCCTTCGGACGCACCCGCGACCTGCCGCCGCAACGTGATGATCCCGAGGACGGAGACGATGCCGACGAGGATGAACGTGCATTCGAACAGCCGCGCGGTCACGTAGCCAACTGCCAGCTCCTCGCTCTGTCGCCTGACGATTGGGACGATCACGACGGCGGTGCCGATGTTCGCGACGATCAGGAGCAGCTCCAGGAAGGCTCCGAACAAGATCCGGTTGTCGTGCCCGGCACCCGCGATGTAGCCCACGGGATCTCTGAGCACCGGCTCGTAAAGCAGCAGCGCCGGGATCGACGTGACGAACGTGATGAGGTAGAGCACGCCGAAGACGCGCGCCCTCCTCTGGTCTAGAGACATTCTCGACCCAACCCCTTTCACCGGCGACGGTCACGCGGCCTGCCCGCGCCACCTTGACCGGCTAGGACGCGAACCTACTCGACCGGGCCTATCTTTCCAACTCGGATTCGCGGGCACAAACCCTCAAGGAGCAAAGCGCATGGCGAGTGGCCTCACGCCGATCACTGGAGCTAACGGCATAGGCCATACGGCCAAACCTCAGCGATCAATTCGCTCTTTACAGTTCCGGAGATCCTCTGGGAGGCATCGCTCACCCTCTGGCTCCTCTTCAAAGGGTACAAGCCCTCGCCGATCCTCGCGGGCGACCGTTCCATCGCGACGGGCTAGATGTCCGTCGGGGGACGTTCCCGAACACTCGTCAATGTGGTTGCGCAGACGCGGAGCCCTCATGGAAGGCCTCGCCGACCGACACGCCGGGACGATCGCGACGCGCATCTGCTACTTCATTGAACGTGGTCTTGCTGCAAAGCCCACCTGCCGTCGTTCGTCACCTTCGCGCCGACGAGCGCGCGCTGCGGACTGCGACTGGCGCGACGTTCGTCGCGGTCGCGCGCGACCGGCAGCTCGTGATCCGCACGCTGGCCCGCGATGTGAAGGAGGCTGCGGCGGTGGTGAAGCTCGCGCCCGGCGAGCGCGACGACGTCGACCTCCGTCGCGATCTCGACAGACTCTCGGCCGCAAGCCCGCCGCAGGTCGGCGGCGTGCGCGTCGGTACGGCGCAGCACGCGAACAGAATCCTCTCCTTCTACCGGGACGCGCAGCGGCGGTTCGGCATCCGCTGGGAGCTGCTTGCGGCGATCAACTTCGTCGAGAGCGATTTCGGCCGCGCGCGGACGACGGCAAAGGCGGATGCGCAGGGCCCGATGCAGTTCGAGTCGGCGACGTGGCGCGCGTACGGGATGGGCGGCGACGTCTACAACGAGCACGACGCGGTCCTCGCCGCCGCCAACCTGCTCGGGGCCAACGGCGGTCGCACGAACGAGCTCGCTGCTCTCGGGCACTACAACCTCTCGCCGCTCTACTGGGACGCGGTGCTGCACCTCGCGCACCGCATGGCCACCGTGCCGACGGCGTTCCGCGAGTACTACGCCTGGAAGCTCTACCTGCGGAAGAGCTAGCGCGGGCCCTCGCGCATCAGCGCGGCGAGCCGGGGGACATTTCCCGAACACTGGCCCAACTCGCGCTCCTGACGCCGCAGCGGCTTGGCCTGGCGCGATGAAACGCGAGCAGGGCCATGGCGTTCGTTGAGTCGGCATAATCGAGATGCGACGTCGTCTCAACACCTACAGGGCATACAGCATCGGGTGCGCCGTCGTGTGGGCGGTCATCTTGGCGATTGCTGCGACCACGGGCAAGACGGACACCTTGCACACGTTCCTCTTGCTCTTCGCCGGATGGGTCATAGGGTGGACGTCGGCCACGATTGCCCGATATGTCTACCCGCTGCCGAAATCTCGGCGGCCCGCGCAATAGAGCCTGACTCTACCCCTCGGTGCTCGGACGCCGATTTTAGGGTTGTATCGCGAACACTCGCGCCGGCGAGGCTTCTTGCCGCTACTACGTCGGGTTCGCCTCTTGGACGACGTTCGGCCCCTGCTTGTCTTCGAATCGGTCGAGAACGCGCGAATCGACGACCCGGCGCCGCGCCTCTTGCGCGTCCTCAAGCGATGTGAACTCAAGGAGGATGAAGACGTGGTTCGGGTCGTCGGCATCGCGGAAGATGCGCTGCACCTTCGCCTTCTCGCGCGCCTGCGGGAGATCCTGGTCGAACATCGGCCTCCAGGTGTCGTAGTCGCCGACCTGGATCCGGGTGATGATGAACGCAGACATCGGCCCGTCCTCTCGTTGGAGACGTCCCGAACCTAGAGCGCGATCTCGAGCACCGGCTCGTCAAAGCGCTCCTGCAGGACCGTGCCG
>DATEXK010000559.1:0-5676 GCA_035257065.1 Gaiellaceae bacterium
AGATCGGCTCGCGCGGCTTCGCCTTGCGGTCCTGACGTGCATACGGGAAGAGCGGCACGACCGCGGTGATCCGCTTCGCCGACGCGAGCTTCGCCGCCTGGATCATCAGCATGAGCTCCATCAGGTTCTTGTCGACCGGCGTGCAGCCGGTCTGGACGAGGAAGACGTCGGCGCCGCGGATCGACTCCTCGTAGCGCGCGTACGTCTCGTCGTTCTTGAAGGTCTCGAGCTCCATGTCGCCGAGCTTCAGGCCGAGCTTCTCGGCGATCTGCCCCGCGAGCTCGGGGTGCGAGCGGCCGGAGAAGATCATCAGCCGCTTCTGCGGCCCACGCTCGATCCAGTGCTCGGGGTTCGGCTCGTTCACCACTGACCCCTCCAGGCCCGGCAGTGCAAGCTCAGCCGGCGTCGTCAGGCTTTCCATATTTCTCGTAGACCCAGCCTTCCTTGGTTTCCTGGCGTGGTGGGAATCCGGCGAGCGAACCCGGGGGGACATCTTCTTTGATGACCGAACCCGCCGCAATCCAAGCGTCGTCGCCAATGCTGACAGGAGCATCGAACGTATTGTCGACCCCGGTCCTGACGTTGCTCCCGATCCGGGTCGTGCCCTTGGGTTTGCCCGCTTCGTGCGGGAAGTTCGCGGTGATGTTGCCGGCGGCGATGTTCGTATCCTCGCCGATTTCGGCGTCGCCAATGTAGGAGAGGTGCGGCACTTTCGAGCGAGCGCCGATCCGCGCCTTCTTCAACTCGACGAACGTCCCCGCCTTGGCGCCCTCGCCGAGCACCGTGCCGGGGCGGAGATACGCGAACGGCCCGACGGTGACGCCCGGCCCGATCTCGGCGTCGACGGCGACGACGTGCGGCCCGACCTGCGCGCCCGTCTGGATCTTCGTCGCGCCCCGCAGCACTGTGAACGGCTGGATCGTCACGTCCGCCGCGATCTCGACGTCGGCCTCGATCCACGTGGAAGCCGGGTCGACGATCGTCACGCCGGCCAGCATGTGCCGCTCGTTGATGCGGTCGCGCAGCGCAGCCGTGACGGCGGCGAGCTCCACACGGGTGTTGATCCCCTCGACGTCGAACGGCACAGGTGCAGTGTGCACTGCGACGGCCTCTCCGTCGCCGACGAGCAGACCGAGAGTGTCCGTGACGTAGAGCTCGCCCTGGGAGTTGTGCGGTTCGAGCCGCTCCAGCAGGGGCCAGAGCTTCTCGGCCTGGAAGACGTAGATGCCCGAGTTGACCTCGCCGAGCGCGAGCTCCTCGGGGGACGCATCCCCGGCCTCGACGATGCGGGCAAGCCCGCCGCGGGCGTCGCGCACGATGCGGCCGTAGGCCCGCAGGTCGGACGGCTCGAACGAGAGCACGGTGCCCGCCGCGCCGGCCGCCCGGTGCGCCTCGACGAGCGCGCGCACCAGCTCCGGGGTGAGCGCCGGCACGTCGCCGTTCAGCACGACGACGTCGCCCTGGACGCCGTCGAGGGCGGCTCGCGCGGAACGCACGGCGTCGCCCGTTCCCAGGGGTGTCAGCTGCACGGCCACCTCGACGCCGTCGAAGAGAGCCGCGGTGTCGGGCGAGGCCACAACGACGACCCGACCGACGCCGGCGTCGTGCGCGGCGCGGATCACCCAGTCGACCATCCGTCGCCCGAGCAGTGGATGGAGGTGCTTCGGCAGCGCGCTCTTCATGCGCGTGCCGAGGCCGCCGGCCAGTACGACTGCTGCGAGATCGTTCGGCATGTGTCAGGTGAGAATGGCTGGGGCGCCAGGATTCGAACCTGGGATCACGGGACCAAAACCCGTTGCCTTACCGCTTGGCCACGCCCCACCAAGGGGATCGCAGTCTAACTAGCGTCGGTCGGTGAACACGAAGAAGAGAGCGACCACCGCAAAGACGCAGGCTGCGAGAATTGCCGTCCACAGAACGATGAAGGCGAGGATCGCAGCGATCACGGCGAGCAACTGCGATGCGGCGAAGATCCACGACGCCTGGCGGAACGTGTCGGAGCGCGACGTTCGGCCGGCAAACCAGTAGAGGACAAAAGCAAGGATCGAGATCCCGATCACCGTGAAGCGCGAGACGTCGTGGAAGATCGCGACGACGATCGCCTCGACGAGCGCGATCGAGAGCGCAATGCGATTCCGGCGTGCTCGGAGCCAGCGACCCGGCCTGCTCGTGCCGTGCTCGATCAGCGGCGTCGACTCGCTCACCATGCCTCAACCGTACCACGCTGGTGCCGTGATCCAGGTGCCGTCAGGCCGCTCGAGCGCACGCTTTGCGGCCTCCGCTGTGGCTTTGTGATGGAAGAGGCCGTATACCGTCGGGCCGGCGCCGCTGACGTCCGCGCGGAAGGCGCCGAGCGCGAGCAGCTCACCGCTGAGCGACGACTGCGCGAGGTCGTTGAGGGGCAGCGCGGCGAGGTCCCGCGGGCGGCGGACGAGTGCGAGCGACTCGAGCAAGGCGTCGCGTCGCTCCTCCCAGCCCTGGGCGCCGTCGCGCTCGTCGAACGCGGCGTACACCGACGCGGTCGAGGCCTTCTCGGCGCCGCGCGGGAGGACGAGCAGCACCCAGAAGTCCTGCGGCAGCTCGAGCGGGGCAAGGGTCGTCCCGTCACCCGTCCCGAGCTGCGGCCCGGCCGCGAGGAAGAGCGGGACGTCGGCGCCGAGCCCCGCCGCGAGCTCGTGGAGCACCTCCGCCGGCAGCGGCTCGCTGAGCGTGTCGTTCGCAAGGCGCAGCGCCGTCGCGGCGTCGGAGCTGCCGCCGCCGAGACCTGCCGCGACCGGGAGCCGCTTCTCGATCGTCGCGTGCCAGCGCGGCTCGACGCCGACGCGCACGGCGAGCGCTTCGAGAGCACCGCGAACGAGCGTGTCGCCGGGAAACCCGTCGACGTGCAGCTCGGCGGCCGGAATCACGTCGATGCGGTCGGCCATGCCGAGGCGCTGGTAGACGGTGACGAGCTCGTGCTTGCCGTCCTCGCGCCGGGGCCCGACGACAAGCGCAAGATTGATCTTCGCCGCGGCGGACGCTCTCATCAGGCCTCTGGACCCAGCGCTTCCGCGAGCGCGAGGAACTCGGGTGGGGTGAGCGCCTCCGCGCGGACGGACGGCTCGCGGCCGATCGCGTTGAGCGCCGCCACGGCGTGCTCGCGGCTTGCGACGCCCGCAAGCTCGAGCGAGTTCGGCAGCGTCTTGCGCCGGTGCGCGAACGCGCCGGTAACGACCTTCTTCACGTGCCTGAAGTCGTCCGGCAGTCCGGTGCGGCGGAACGCGACGAGCGCGGAGCTCACGTTCGGCGGCGGCCGGAACACCGTGCGTGAGACCGGGTGGAAGCCGGTGCGCTGGGCGGCGAGCTGCACGAGCACCGAGACGGCACCGTATGCCTTCGTCGACGGTACGGCGAACAGCCGGTCGGCGACCTCGCGCTGCACCATCACGCACCACAGCTCGACGTCCGGCAGCCCGTCGAGGCTCTCCGCGATCAGCGGCGTGGCGATGTTGTAGGGCAGGTTTGCGACGAGCTTGCGTGCCCCCGGGGCGAGCGCTGCGAGGTCGAGCCGGAGCGCGTCGCCGAAGTGCAACGTCACGTTCTCGCCGAGATCGTGCAGGAACGGCTCGAGCGACGCGTCGAGCTCGACGGCGTGCACGTGCGCGACCCGCTGCGCGAGAAAGCGCGTCAGCACACCGAGGCCGGGACCGACCTCGAGCACGATGTCGTCGGGCGTGAGCTCGGCGAGCCGTCCGATCACGCCGAGGATGTTCTCGTCGACGAGGAAGTGCTGGCCGAGCTCCTTCTTCGGCGCGACCCTCATGCCGGGAGCCCGAAGCACTCGGCAGCGTTGCGCTCGATCCTTCGGCCCAGCTCGTCTGCGTCCTCGCCGCGTGCCTGCGCGAGCGCAGCGACGGTGTGCACGACGAACGCGGGCTCGTTGCGCTGCCCGCGCACCGGCTGCGGCGCGAGATAGGGACAGTCGGTCTCGGCGAGGATCCGGTCGGCGGGAACCTGCGTTGCGGCGAGCCGCAGGTCCACGGCCTTCGGGAAGGACGCATTCCCGGCAAACGAGACGTACCAGCCACGCTCGAGCGCCGGCTCGAGCAGGTGCGGCGACGAGAAGCAGTGCAGCACCACGCGGCCGGAGAACTCGGCGAGGGCCGCGAGCGTGTCGGCGTCTGCGGCGCGCGTGTGGATGACGACGGGCTTCTGCGTCTCGGCTGCAACCTCGAGCTGCTGCGCGAACAGTCGTTTCTGCGCGTCGTGCGGCGCGTAGTCGCGGAACCAGTCGAGACCGGTCTCCCCCACCGCGACGGCGCGCGGGTGCTCGAGCAGCTTGCGCAACTCGGCGACGTCGGCCTCGGTCGTCGAGCCCGCCTCGTGCGGGTGGATGCCGAGAATCGCAAACACTCCCTCATGCCGCTCGGCGAGCTCGAGCGCGCGCCTGCAGCCGGCAACGTCGGTGCCGACGGTGAGGATCGTCGTCACGCCGGCTCCGCGCGCCCGCACGACGGCGGCGTCCGTGTCGTCGAGGGCGTCGAGGTGTGCGTGCGTGTCGATCACGCGACGCCGAGTCTCGCGAGCTCCTCCGCAGCCGTCTCGGGCGGGAGCTTGCGGAAGAGCGGCTTCGGCTCGAGCAGCACCTGACCGGGGGCGAGCTCGCTCGGCGCCCACGAGCCGACCCAGCTCTCGTAGTCGCCGGTCAGCACCTCGTGCGTCGAGCCGTCCTCCTCGGTGGCGGTGCGGAACTCGAGCGGCCCCGCGAGCCAGCCGTCGTAGCCGAGCAGCTCGTGCACCGTCTGCGACGTGAACGGGAGGAATGGAGCGAGCAGCGTCTTGAGCGAGTCGACGGCGCGCAGAGCGACGTAGAGCACCGTCGCGGCGCGATCGCGATCGGCCTTCACGAGCGCCCACGGCTGCTGCTCTGCGACGTACTGGTTCGCGAGCGAGCTCGCGCGCATCGCTGCGGCGATCGCGGCGCGGAAGCGCGCACCTTCGATGTGCTCGCCGACCTCGCCGAACGCCGCTGCGACACCGTCGAGCACGCGCGTGTCGGCGTCGGTCAGCTCGCCCGGCTGCGGCACCTGCCCGAAGTTGCGGTGCGCGCTGACGAGCGTGCGGTTGACGAGGTTGCCCCAGTTCGCGAGCAGCTCGTCGTTGTTGCGCCGCACGAACTCCTCCCACGTGAAGTCGGTGTCCTGCGTCTCGGGGCCGCCCGCGGTGAGGTGGTAGCGCAGCGGATCCGGGTCGTAGCGGCTGAGGAAGTCGGCGACCCAGATCGCGAGGTTGCGGCTCGTGCTCGCCTTCTTGCCCTCCATCGTCAGGTACTCGCTCGCGACGACGTTCGTCGGCAGGTGGAGATCGCCGCGGCCGGCGCCGAGCTCTCCTCCCCCGTCGTAGCCGAGCAGCATCGCCGGCCAGATCACCGAGTGGAAGACGATGTTGTCCTTGCCCATGAAGTAGTAGTGGCCCGCGTCGGGGTTCTGCCACCACTCGCGCCACGCGTCGGGCGTGCCGCGGTTGTGCGCCCATTCGACGCTCGCCGACAGGTAACCGATCACCGCGTCGAACCAGACGTAGATCCGCTTCGTGTCCTCGGGGTAGCCGTCGACGGGGACGGGCACGCCCCAGTCGATGTCGCGGGTCATCGCGCGCGCCTTCAGCTCCTTCACGAGGCCGAGCGAGAAGTTCTTG
>DATEXK010000560.1:0-5184 GCA_035257065.1 Gaiellaceae bacterium
GCGGCCCTGCCGCGAAAGCAGGCCTGCACGGCGGAACCGCCGAGGAGCAGTTCCAGGGCGCGGCGATCGTGCGCGGCGGCGACGTCGTCACGTCGGTGAACGGCCTTCCCGTCACCAGTGCCGACGATTTCGTGCGTATTGTCACAAATACCCTCCGGCCGGGCCGGGTGGCCGTGCTCTCAGTCGTGCGCGCGGGACGGAAGCGCTCGATCGCCATTCGCCTCGGTAGCCGTCCGTCGGACCCGCAACTGCCCTAACGGGCGGGTTAGGGCGGCCCGAGCACGGGTACAGGTGGGGTGGAACACTCGTAGCCCGTGTTGAATAGTGAAGAAATCGGCGGGTTTAGGGAGTCGAATCTATGGGAATCGAACGGGAGTCATGATGTGGGAGCACCGTGCACGCCATGAGTGATGCGGCTGCCCTCGCTGCGGCGCAGGCGGACGGAACCCGTTCGATCCACTTGCGGATACCGGCGAAGGCCGAATACATCACGCTCTGCCGGCTTGCCCTGAGCGGGCTTGCGCAGCTCCGCGACATCAGCGAGGACACGATGGCCGACCTGAAGCTCGCGCTCACCGAGGCGGTGTCGAACTCCGTGCGCCACGCGTACGGCGACAAGGGCGACGGGCACGTCGACATCACCTACGAGTTGCACACCGACCGGCTCGGCATCCAGGTCGTCGACGACGGCGACGGCTTCGATCCCGACGAGGCGCCTTCCTACGACGGCAAGGAGCTCTCCGAAGGCGGGCTCGGGATCGCGATCATCCGAACGATCGCCGACGAGTTCGAGATCGCCTCGAAGCCCGGCGCTCGCGGCTCGCGGCTGCGCTTCGTGAAGCTCCTCACGTAGCGCGGTCTGTCGCTCGTGGCGTGTGCGGGATAGGTTCCGGCGTGGTGCACAATCCTCGCAAGCTCATCGTCGTTGCGAATCGCGGTCCCGTTTCGTACCAGCGTGCGCCGACGGGCGAGCGGATCGTGGGCCGGGGTGGCGGCGGGCTCGTCACCGCGCTGCGCAGCTTGGTGGCGCGGCACGAGGTGACGTGGATCGCGAGCGCGATGAGCGAGGAGGACCGCGTTGTCGCGGGCGAGCACGGCGGCGAAGCGGCCGACGAGACGGCTCGCGACGGCTCGCCCTATCGCATCCGCTTGGTCGCGTTCGACCCGGCGGCGTACGACTCGTACTACAACGTCATCGCCAATCCGACGCTCTGGTTCCTCCAGCACTACATGTGGGGGCTGCCGTACGCGCCGGACCTCGACCTCGGCCTGCACACCGCGTGGTACAGCGGCTACCTCCCCGTCAACCAGGCGTTCGCGGACGCGGCCGTCGCCGAGCTCGATCGCCAGCCCGCTGCCGCGGTGTTCTTTCACGACTACCACCTGTACCTCGCGCCCAAGCTCGTGCGTGCGCGACGTCCGGACGCACTGACCCTGCACTTCATCCACATCCCCTGGCCGCAGTCGGACTACTGGCACGTACTGCCGGAGCATCTCCGGCGTGACATCCACGAGGGCCTGCTTGCCAACGACGTCGTCGGCTTCCACACCGAGCGGTGGAAGCGGAACTTCCTGCACTGCTGCGAAGAGATCCTTGCCGCAGACGTGAATGTCGCGGCCTCGACGGTCACGTACGACGGCCGCACAACGCTCGTCACGAGTCATCCGATCGGAGTAGACCCGGCGGAGTTCGACGAGCTGCACGACGATCCCGAAGTGCTCGAGCAGGAGCGGCTCATCGTGGAGCGACGGCCCGAGTTCCTGATCGTGCGCGTCGATCGAACCGACCCGTCGAAGAACATCGTGCGCGGCTTCCGTGCATTCGCGCTCTTCCTCGACATGCATCCCGAGCTGCAGGGACGCGTGACGATGCTCGCGCTGCTCGATCCGTCACGGCAGGACGTGCCGGAGTACTCCGAGTATCTCGCGGCCGTGCAGCGTGAGGCGCGCACGGTGAACGACCGGTTCCAGAACGAGGGCTGGCTACCGATCGACCTGCAGGTCGCAGACAACTTCGCGCAGTCCGTCGCGGCCTACAAGCAGTACGACGTGCTGCTCGTGAACGCGGTCTTCGACGGTCTCAACCTCGTCTCGAAGGAGGCGCCGCTGCTGAACGGGCGAGACGGCGTGCTCATCCTCTCCGAGAACACGGGCTCCTCCGAAGAGCTCGCCGAATGGGCGTTGACCGTCAATCCGTTCGACGTCTACGGGCAGGCGCAGGCGATCCACCAGGCGCTGACCATGCCGGCCGACGAGCGCCATCGGCGTCTCGAGGCGACGCGCGCGCACGTCCGCGAGAACGACCTTGCGGGCTGGATCGCCGCGCAGCTCGCCGACCTCGATCGGGTCTCCGATCGGGTCTCTGCCTAGAATCCCAAGTACGATTCGCCGCATGGCGACGACAGCGATTCCGGAGCTCGTCTCCGTCAACCCGGCCACGCTGCAGCCCGTCGGCGCCGTGCCCCGCACCGACCCCGCCGACGTGCCGCATCTCGTCGCCGCCGCGCGTGCCGCGCAGGAGCAGTGGTCGCGTCTCGACGCCGCTGCGCGCTCCACGGTGCTTGCGCAGGTGGCGCGTGTCGTGCGCTCCCGCGCCGACGAGATCGCCGACGAGATCGTCGCCGAGACTGCCAAGCCCCGCACGGAGGCGATCGCGAACGAGCTCTACTCCGCGGTCGACCATGCGACGTGGCTCGCGAAACACGCGCCGGGCATTCTGCGCGACGAGCGCATTCGCTTCTCGCAACTGCATCTGAAGACGAAGAAGGCGTGGCTCGTACACGAGCCGCTCGGCGTCGTCGCCGCGATCACGCCGTGGAACATCCCGTTCGCGATTCCGTTTACACAAGTGGCAACAGCAGTGGCGGCCGGGAACGGCGTCGTGCTCAAGCCGTCGGAGCTGACGCCGCTGACGGGCGAGTGGGTTGCGCGCGTGTTCGAGGAAGCGGGCGTACCGGCAGGTCTCGTGCAAATCGCGCACGGCGAGGGCGCACTCGGCGAGGCGATCGTCGCCGATCCCGGTATTGCGAAGGTCTTCTTCACGGGATCGGTCGGCGTCGGGCGTCGGGTCGCGGCAGCAGCGGGCGCGCGCGGCTGTCCCGTCGTGCTCGAGCTCGGCGGCAAGGATCCGATGGTCGTGTTCGCCGACGCGGATCTCGAGCGTGCGGTGGACGGCGCCCTCTTCGCTTCCTTCATCAATGCGGGCCAGGCGTGTGTGAGCGCAGAGCGCATCTACGTCGAGCAACCGCTGTACGACGACTTCTCGCGGCGTCTCACCGAGCGCGCACGAGAGCTCCGGCTGGGTGAGGACGTGGGGCCGCTCATCTCCGAGCGCCAACGCGACACGGTGGAGCGGGTCTCGGGTGCGCAACGTGCGGAGCGCGACGGCTGGTTCCTCGAGCCGACGGTGATCCGTGGCGCGCTGCCCGACGCCGAGATCTTCGGGCCCGTCGTCACGGTCGAGCCGTTCGACGGTGAAGACGACGCGGTGCGCCGCGCGAACGACAGCGAGTTCGGCCTTGCTGCGAGTGTGTGGTCGCGCGATCTCGCGAAGGCAGATCGCGTCGCGCGCCGGATCGACGTCGGCATGGTGTGGGTCAACGACTTCGGCTACTCGTTCACGATCGGCCAGGCGCCGTGGGGCGGCGTCAAGGCATCGGGCTTCGGTCGCACCGCGTCGAAGCACGGTCTCTACGGCTGCGTCCAGATCAAGTACCTCGACAGTGATCGCGGCCGGCTGCGGCCTGCGTGGTGGTTCCCCTACGACGCACCGACGGAGCGCGCGCTGCGTTCGTTGCTCGACGTCCTCTACGGCAGTCGTCCCGAGCGGTTGCGGGCTGCGTGGCACAGCCGGCGCGACCTCGTGCACGTAGCGAAGCGGTCGCTGGGTAGATAACAACGGCCGATGAGCGATCTTTCGCATATAGACGAGGCCGGCGCCGTGCGGATGGTGGACGTCGGCGCCAAGCCGCTGTCGCGCCGACGTGCCGTTGCGCGTGCAGAGGTGCGCATGGCTCCCGAGACCGCGCGGAGGTTGCGCGACCTGCCGAAGGGCGACGCGCTGACGACCGCGCAGCTCGCGGGGATCATGGCCGCGAAGCGGACGAGCGACCTCATTCCGCTCTGCCATCCGCTCCCGCTCTCGCACATCGAGGTGACGCTCGAGGTTCGTGACGACTCGGTCGAGATCGTCGCGACGGCGGAGACGACGGCGCAAACGGGTGTCGAGATGGAGGCGCTGACCGCTGCGTCGGTGGCCGCACTCACGGTGTACGACATGGCGAAGGCGATCGACAAGCAAATGGTCGTTGCCGAGGTGCGCCTGCTCGAGAAGACGAAGGAGCAGGTCTGAAGGCTGCGGTGCTCACGTCCTCGGACCGCGTGTCGCGCGGCGTCGTGGAGGACACGAGCGGCGACCTGCTCGAGGAGCTACTTCGCGGCGAGGGTTTCGAGGTCGAGCGACGTGTCGTTCCCGACGAGCGTGAGCAGATCACCGCGGCGTTGCGCGAGCTTGTCGCGCGCTCGCAGCTCGTGCTGACGACGGGCGGCACCGGGCTCGCACCGCGCGACGTCACGCCGGAAGCGACTCGGGAGGTCCTCGACCGCGACGCGCCCGGCATCGCCCAGGCGATCCGTGCCGACGCGATCGCGAAGACACCGCACGGATTGCTCTCCCGCGGGCTCGCAGGAGTCGCCGGCTCGACGCTCGTCGTCAATCTGCCCGGCTCACCCGGCGGCTGCCGCGACGGCTTCGAAGTGCTCCGCCCCGCACTTGCGCACGCGCTGAAGCTGCTCGCCGACGAGCAGACGGCGCACGAACAGACCTGACCCACGCCGGAGGATCCACGCAGAAGTCGTGACGGATCAGACA
This sequence comes from Gaiellaceae bacterium, assembly GCA_035257065.1. Classification (GTDB taxonomy): domain Bacteria; phylum Actinomycetota; class Thermoleophilia; order Gaiellales; family Gaiellaceae; genus Palsa-739. Next base: position 4,871 of record DATEXK010000560.1, read on the forward strand.
CCAAGGTGTCTGACACCTGAAAGACCTGGTCGACCGCTCAACCAAGCAGCGCGTGACCGAGACGTCTTCCTTTTGCCGGACTCTTGCGTGGAGGTGTCTGACACCTGAGCTCGCCGAACGCGCGCAGGTGTCAGACACCTCGGCGGAAACGGACATGCCCCGGGGACAGCGCGAGACCGGGCAGAACCCGCGTAGCATGGCGCCGGTGAACGCGTCCGCTTCCGCTACAACGCTTGCGCCACTGCCCGCGCGCTTTGCGCGGCTCGTGAAGATCGAGCACACGGTCTTTGCTCTGCCGTTCGCGTACGTCGGCG
>DATEXK010000561.1:0-2694 GCA_035257065.1 Gaiellaceae bacterium
CCGGGGCAGCAGCGACTGCGTCTCGGGGTCGCCGAAACGGCAGTTGTACTCGAGCACGCGCGGGCCGTCGTCGGTCAGCATCGCGCCCGCGAAGAGCACCCCGATGAACGGGGAGCCACGCCGCGCGAGCTCGGCGACGACCGGTGCGCAGACCGCGCCGACGAGCTCCGCGACCTCGAGCTCCGAGAGGCGAGGCACGGGCGAGTACGAGCCCATGCCGCCGGTGTTCGGGCCCTCGTCGCCGTCGGCGATCCGCTTGTAGTCCTGCGCCGCCGGCAATGGGACGACCTTCGCGCCGTCACAGAGCGCGAACAGCGAGACCTCCTCGCCCTCGAGGAACTCCTCGACGTGGAACGGCTGCCCGAGCGCCTCGGCTGCGCGCAGGCCGGCGTCGAGCTCGGCCTGCGTGCGACAAACCCACACGCCCTTGCCCGCGGCGAGGCCGTCGGCCTTCACGACGCACGGTGGGCGCGCGACGGCGAGCGAGCGTGCGGTCGGCACGCCCGCCGCGTCCATCACCTCTTTCGAGAACGCCTTCGAGCCCTCGATCCGTGCGGCGGCGGCGCCCGGCCCGAACACGGCGATGCCGAGGTGGCGAAGCTCGTCGGCGAGGCCTGCGACGAGCGGCGCCTCCGGGCCGACGACCACGAGGTCCACCCCGAGCTCGATCGCGAGCGGAACGAGCGAGGCCTGGTCGTCGGCGTGGACCGGATGACAGCTCGCGAGCGAGGCGATGCCCGGGTTGCCGGGGGCGGCGTGCAGCTCGCTCAGCAGCGGGCTGCGCGCGAGCGCCCACGCGAGCGCGTGCTCGCGCCCTCCTGATCCGACGACGAGCACCTTCATTGCGCCACACTCACGGGGGCGATCGTATGCGAGGAGTCGGAGGGTTTCACGGACCTCCGCACGACACAGGAGGCAGACAGTGGAAGACCCTGGAGAGACGCTCTACGACTGGGAGAGCGAGATGGCGACGCTCGAGGACGAGCTCCACGAGAGCCCGGCCGAGACGCTGCCCGAGCTCGACAACCTGCTTCGCCGCATGCTCGAGGAGAGCGGCTACGCCTTGACCGACCCCGTCGTGCGCGAGGGCGATGAGCGAGAGGTCGTCGCGGAGTACCTCGCCGCGAACGAGATCACCACCGCGCTCGAGCGCGGCGCGGACGGCATCTCCGCCGGCGACGTCGCCGCGGCCATCAACGACTATCGCGAGCTCTTCGACTTTCTCGTCGCGACGCACGGCTCGGCCGACGCCGACCTCGGCGAAGCCGACGAGGCCTGAGCGGCTCCGCCTACTACTACTCTTCTCCCATGGAGGCGCCGCCGTACTCGGCCGCGGCTGTGGACGTCGTCCGGCTGCCGGAGGGCCGCACGGAGCGCGACCACGTCGCAGTCGAGGAGCCGCTCGAGATTCGCATCGGCGGCGTGCCGGTCGCGGTGACGATGCGCACGCCGGGGCACGACGAGGAGCTCGCGCTCGGCTTCTGTCTCTCGGAGGGGCTGCGGCCCGAGGGAGCGCGGCTGCCGGATGACCTCGCCGCGAACACCGTGGACGTCGACGCGCCGGGATTCGATCCGACCCGCCTGCAGCGGAGCTTCTACACGACGTCTTCGTGCGGTGTGTGCGGCAAGGGCGCCCTCGACGCCGTAGCGATCGAGGCGCCGCGCGTGACGTCAGAGCTGCGCGTGCCGCTCGCGCTCGTCTCGTCGCTGCCCGACCGGCTGCGCGAAGCGCAGGCGGCGTTCGCTCTCACCGGCGGGCTGCACGCGACCGGGCTCTTCACACCGGAAGGCGAGCTGCTGTGCGTTCGCGAGGACGTCGGCCGGCACAACGCGCTCGACAAGGTCGTGGGCTGGGCGTTCGGCGCACAACGGCTGCCGCTCGGCAACTCCGTGCTCTGCGTTAGCGGGCGGCTCTCCTTCGAGCTCGTGCAGAAGGCGGCCGTCGCCGGCTGCCCGATCATGGTCGCGGTAGGTGCGCCGTCCAGTCTCGCCGTCGAGCTCGCCGCCGATCGCGGCGTCACCCTCTGCGGCTTCGTACGCGGCGGCACGGCGAACGTCTACACCGAGCAGTGGCGCATCACGAGCTGACGGGCGTCCTGCTCGTCGGCGGCGCAAGCACGCGCTTCGGCTCGCCGAAGGCGCTCGCGAGAATCGACGGCGAGACGCTCGCGGAGCGTGCGTGGCGCGTGCTCGGAGACGCGTGCGCCGAGCGCATCGCCGTCGGCAAACTCGCCGACGGGCTCGAGCTTCCCTTCGAGCTCCTGGACGACGGCTCCGACGTGCGCGCGCCGATCGCCGGGCTCGTCGCCGGCCTCCGTGCAGCGACGCACGAGCTCGTCGCGGTCATCCCGGTCGACCTTCCGTTTCTCCGTGCAGCTTCGCTGCAGGTGCTGGCGGCGCAATGCCGTGACGGTGCGACCGCGCCGAGCGGTCCACTCCCGGGCGTCTATCGAACGAGCACGCTGTGCGCGTTCGAGCGGGCGCTCGCGGCCGGCGAGTACCGACTCCGCGATGTGCTCGACGAGCTCGACGTTGCGGTCGTCGAGCTCGACGAGACCGAGCTCGTCAACGTGAACGAGCCGGCCGATCTCGAGCGCTTGACGCGCGGCACCGTGTAGCCTCCGGCCCCGATGGTCTTCAACGCCGCCGACGACGCGTATGACAAGTTCATGGGCCGCTACTCATCGGTGCTCG
>DATEXK010000562.1:0-9506 GCA_035257065.1 Gaiellaceae bacterium
CTCGCCGGACGGCTCGAGCTGCCGGTACACGCGCCCGGCACGGCCGCCAACGCCACGATTCGCCTCACGCAGAACCAGTCGACCAACAAGTTCTCCTTCACGGCGAAGCCAGGGAAGATGCAGACGTTCTCCGTGCCCCTCTGCGCATCAGGCCCCGTCACGCTCATCTTCGACGCCGGACCGATCGGCGGCACAGGCGATGGCCGGGAAGTGGCGGCGAGGGTCGGACGCCTGCACTTCGTTCCGGACGCTTCTGCGTGCGCCAAGACGCCGCCTAGCTCGAACGGTTAGAGCCGCGCGTCTCGCGCTGTCGCGATCTCGAGCCGGAAGCCGTCCGGGTCGAGGAGGAACGTCGCGTAGTAGTCCACGCGGTACTGCGGCCACAACCGCGGCGCGTGCAGTACCTCCGCACCTGTCTCGACCGCGGCGGCATGTGCTGCGTCGACATCGGCCGGCGTCTCGACGGCCAGCGCGAGGTGATGCAGCCCCGGCGCGTAGAGCTCGAACTCCTGCGGCTCGAGCGCCTGCCGCAGGCCAAGCGATCCCGACCCAGAACGCGGGAAGCGCAGGTAGTGGATCCGCTCACCCCGTTCACCGTCGAAGAGGGCCGGTTCCGCAAGGCCGAGCGGCCCGAGGACGGCGGCATAGAACGCGAGCGAGCGCTGGAGGTCGCGGCAGACGAGATCGACGTGACCGACGCCGACGAGCACTAGCGCAGGATGTTCACGGCGCGCGCGACGACCATCAGGCCGAGTGTCAGGCTGATCGCAGACTCGACCAGCATCAGCACCTTCGCCCACCGGCTCAGGGGCATCGTGTCGGTCGGACTGAACGCCGCTGCGTTGGTGTACGAGACGTAGAGGTAGTCGATGAACGTCGGCCGCCACGCCGTTCCAAACAGCGTCGGATCGGTCTGCTGCGGGAAGTAGAAGTCGCGATCACGCAGCTCAACTGTCTGCCGTCTCACTGGCCCGCCGCCGTCGAGCTGCCAGAAGCCGAGAGCGAAGACGAGCACGTTGACGCACCACAGGTGCACAGCTGCACGCAGTAGTGGTGACGCGACGACCTTGCCGCCGTTCACGAGCACATGGACGAGCAGATAGATCGAAACCGAGTTCGCCGCCGTCAGCACCACGAGGATCGTCAAGGACAAGACACGGCGACCAAGCCGCAGGCGATGCACGCCCACACCGAGCGTCCTCGCCATGAGACCGTGTGGAAACGTGAGCAGGAGCGCCGCGAGGAGCACGACGGTCATCCCGAGGACGATCCACCGGATGTCGCCGAAGAAGCCTGCCGTGCCTCGCCCCAGGATGAAGCGCTTCGGCAGCGTCACGTAGAGCAGCGCAGCCGAGACGACTGCGGCAGTCGGCCAGAGCGGCGACTCGCCGAGCTCGGAGTCGGAGACCAGCGTGGCTCTGACCCGCTGCTCGCCTTCCTGGAACCGTCGCCTCGACATGCGGCGAGCTTAGACCTCCGGGGCACGCGCAGGCTTTACATGCCTTTTACCGGCACTTTGCGCAGGCGCGTAGGTCGACGGGCGCCTAATGTCGACGGGCGCCTAATGGGGGAGACAAGCAAACGTAGGGGGATTCGATGCGCAAGTTGATGCTCGTGACAGCCGGGGTAGCCATGTTTGCAACGACCGGGCTCGCGGTCGCAAACGGGTTCGACAACGGGAAGAGCGTCAAGTCGGTGGCGGGCACGTTCGCGGCCACGACGGTCGGGAACAGCCAGACACGTACGTGCACGACGACCGACGGCAAGACGGTCACGTCCACGAACGCGACCTACACCGGGACCGCCGGCGGCGATCCCGATCTCACCGGCGCCGCCACGCTCCAGGTGCGCAGCACGATCAATTCGACCGACGGGTTCGGTGTCGTCAGCGGCAGGCTGAAGATCGCCGCTGCGAGCGGCACGACAAGCGCCCAGGTCGACGCCGTCTACGACCACGGCAACCTGGCCGGCCTCGCCTCCGGCCACACCGCAACCTCGCACGTCGCGCTGCTCGCGAATTTCTCCGCGGGCTTCAGCGCAACGGGTGGATTCACCGGCGGGAAGATCGGCGGCGGCACGTCCGGCGGCTCCGCCGTCGCGATCGGGTCGGCCAAGTGCGCAGCTTCGACCTCGGGCAAGCCGGTCACCGAGACGAGCGAGGCGCGCGGCAGCGTCTCCGCGCTCTCGTCCACCTCGATCACCGTCGGCGGGCTGACCTGCGCAATCCCGTCGACTCTCGCCGCCAAGGCGAGCACGTTCAAGGTCGGCGACCGGGCCGAGATCAAGTGCTCGCTCGTCAGCAGCGTCAACACGCTCGTCAGGATCGACGGCAAGAAGTAGCGAACGTCCAGCTATGAAAGACCAAGAGGGGCCGCGCACTGCGGCCCCTCTTTGCATCAGGCGCCGATTCGAACCAGATCGCACATCGCGTACCGGAGCGGCGGCGCGCAACTCACGTCGACTAGACCAGGTCAGGCTCCGACAGGTCGCTCGCCGTGACCGCGACATCGCGCGGAGCCGCACGAGCACCACGCGACCACGACATGAGCGCCGCCAGCAGGCAAGCGCCGATGGCGAAGGCGAACGCCTTGTGCAGGCCCGCGCTGAACGGTCCGGCGATGAGGTTCGGGAAGAAGTCACGGCTCTGAAGCGCGGCCGTATTCGCAGCGGAGAGATGCCCCAGGACGTGCGGGCCGATCAGCGTTTGAACCGGGTCGTAACCGAGGAACGCAGCGAAGATGACCGACACCGGCGGCAGGTGCGAGACGTGCGTAGCGGTCGCGGCGGGAACGCCGTGCGCCTGGAGGCCCGCCGAGAGCGTGGCAGGCAGGGTTGCGGCGAGCCCCACGATCATGAGCGTGAAGAAGATGCCGATCGACAAAACCTGAGCGGAGTTCTGGAAGGTCTGGTTCATCGCACCGCCTACGCCACGGTCGCCGGCCGGCAGGCTGTTCATCACGCCGGCTCGGTTCGGCGATGCGAACGCTCCCATCGAGAGGCCCATCAGGAAGAGCGCACCGGCAAACGGCAGATAGGAGAAGTTCACCGGCAGCACGTCGAGCAAGACGAAGCCCGCAGCCGAGCCCAGCATCCCCGTCGTCGCGAACGGGCGCGAGCCGAACCGATCGGAGAGGATCCCGGAGATCGGGCCGGCGGACAGGAATCCGACCGTCAGGGGGAGCATGTAGATGCCGGCCCACAGCGGCGTCCTGCCGAAGCTGTAGCCATGCCGGGGCAGCCAGATGCCCTGGAGCCAGATGATGAGCATGAACATCAAGCCGCCGCGCGCGACGGCGGAGAGAAAGCTCGACAGCACGCCGAACGTGTAGGGCCGGATCCGGAAGAGCCCGAGCCTGAACATCGGGTGTGAGACCGTCGCCTCGACGAGCACGAACGCGGCCAGCAGCGCGACGCCTACGCCGATGCAGCCGAGGACGAACGGGCTCGTCCAGCCCATCGGGTGGCTCCCGTGCGGTCGGATGCCGTAGGTAATGCCGATCATGACCAGCACGAGCCCGGTCGCGAACGTCGCGTTGCCGACCCAGTCGATCGGAGCCGGGTTGCGGACGCCGATCTCCCGCAGCCTGCGGTGCGACCAGACGGTCCCGATGAGGCCGAACGGAACCGAGACGAGGAAAATCAGCCTCCAGTTCACCGGCGCGAGCAGACCGCCGACGATGAGCCCGATGAACTGGCCGCTGATGCCGACGACGTTGTTCAGCCCGAGCGCGAGGCCGCGCTGGTGCGACGGAAACGCGTCGGTCAGGATCGCCGCCGAGTTCGCGATCAGGAACGCCGCGCCGACTCCCTGCACCAGCCGGAACGCAATCAGCCAGTCCGCGCCGGCGCTACCCGCGAGCGGATCGACGGTGAGCACGAGCGACGCGATCGTGTAGATCGCGAACCCGAGCGTGTACATGCGCACTCGACCGAAGAGGTCGCCGAGCCGTCCGAGGCCGACGACGAGCACGCTCGTCACGACGAGATAGCCGAGGATCATCCACAGCAGGTAGAAGCTGTTGCCGGGCTGGAGCGGATCGAGGTGGATGCCGCGAAAGATGTCGGGCATCGCAATCAAGACGATCGACGCGTCGAGTGTCGCGAGTAGCACGCCGAGTGTCACGTTCGACAGTGCGACCCACTTGTACCCGTCTTCGGTCCCCACGCACCTTCCTCTCGCGTTCGTTACACAGGACGACTGCACAGGTTACCTGTAGAGATGTCCGGTACGATTCAGCTCCGTGCCGGCGTCGAGCACCAAACTGGCAACGGCAGCCAGCGAGCTGCGGGTCGTCCTCGGACAGCTCCTTCGCAGGCTGCGGGTCGACAACGCGCTCTCGATGTCGCATCTCGCCGTCCTCAGCAGGCTGGAGCGCGCCGGTCCGCAGACGACGAGCGGTCTCGCAGCCGGCGAGCACATGCGGCCGCAGTCGATGGCGCAGACCGTCGCGGAGCTCTTCGGCGACGGCTTGGTCAACCGGCGCCCCGACCCCGGCGACGGACGTCAGATTCTCGTCGACCTGACCGAGCGCGGCCGGAGCCTGCTCGCTGCGGAGCGACGCCGCCGCGAGGACTGGCTCTCGCGGGCGATCGCCGACGAGCTCTCGCCCGCCGAGCAGAAGACGCTCGTGAAGGCAATCGCGGTGCTGAGGCGGCTCGCCGAGCTTTAGGCGTCCAGCGACTCCGCGAGCAGCGTCGCGATGTCCGCGACACGCAGCTCCGAGCCCACGCCCTTGACGCCGTCGTCGAGCATCACGGTGCAGAACGGGCAGGCGACGGCGAGCGTCTCGGCTCCGGTCTCCGTCGCCTCGCGGGCGCGCTCCTCGTTGATCGGCCGGCCGCGCTCCTCCATCCACATGTGCGCGCCACCGGCACCGCAGCAGAACGTCTGCTTGCCGCTCCGCTTCATCTCGACCGGCTGCCCGATGACGTTGAGCAGCTTCCGCGGCTCCAGGCGCACGTCGTTGTGACGCGCCAGGTAACAGCTGTCGTGGTACGTGATCGACTGCGTTCCCGCCGTGGGCTGGAGCTTTCCCTCGTCGACGAGCTGCGCGAGCAGCTCAGTGTGGTGCAGCACCTCGTAGTTGCCGCCGAAGTCTCCGTACTCGTTCGCAAGCGTGTTGAAGCAGTGCGGGCAGCTCGCGACGATCTTCGTCACGCCTGCCTCGTTCAACGTCGAGACGTTCTGCTCGGCGAACGACTGGAACACGTACTCGTTCCCCATCCGCCGTGCCGGATCGCCCGTGCACGATTCCCGCGGGCCGAGGATCGCGAAGTCGACACCCGCCATTTGCAGGAGTTTTGCGGTCGACTCGGCCGACTTCTTCGCCCGCTCGTCGAACGACGCAGCGCACCCGACCCAGTACAGGACCTCCGGCGCCGGGTCGCCCGGCTCGAGCACTTTCACGCCGAGCTCCGCCGCCCACGCGGCGCGCTCGGTCTGCGGCTTGCCCCACGGATTCGATGCGCGCTCCACGTCGCGCAGCATCGGCTCCGCCTCCGCCGGGAATTGCGAATCGACCATCACCCGGCTCCTGCGCAGGTCGATGATGTGGTCGACGTGCTCGATCGACACGGGGCACGCCTCGACGCACGCGCCGCACGTCACGCAGTCCCAGATCATCTCCTCCGGCACCGCACTCCCGAGGATCGGCGCACTGTTCTGTGCGAGCACCTGGTCGCGGATGCCCATGATCAGCAGCTTCGGGTTGAGAATCTTTCCGGTCGCATGCGCCGGACACGCGTCCTGGCAGCGCCCGCACTCGGTGCACGAGAACCCGTCGAGCACTTCCTTCGACGTGAGGTCGAAGATCGTCGCGACGCCGAAGCGCAGCTCGTCGTCCGGCACGTCGAAGCGGAGGGGCTCGAGCCTCCCCCGCCCCCGGTCGCGGGTACGCGCGAACCACACGTTCACCGCAGCAGTTGCGATGTGCAGGTGCTTCGAGTGCGGCAGATACGTCAGGAAGCCGAGGACGAAGCAGAGATGCGCCCAGACGAGCACGCGCTCGAGCACGCCCGAGGACGGGAGCACGTGCGAGATCGGGTTCGCAAGGAACGAGTCGCCGCGCGGCCACTCGTTCAACCCCGCGGCGATCGCGCTCGCGTGCCAGAAGAGCAGCGTCAGCACAACTCCCGCAATCAGCGCGAGGATCACGTACGCCTCTGCGACGTGCGAGCCCGCGAAGCGCTTCGGTCGCACGACGGCGCGATTGACGACCGCTGCGCCGACGCCGACGAGAACGAGCACGACGAAGAGGTCGACGAGGAACGCGAACCAACCCTGTCGCGAGAGCCACGGGATGCCCTGGTGCTTGTCGACCGCGGCGATCATCGCCGTCACGATCGTCGGGAATAGGACGAGGAAGCCCCAGAAGATGAATGCGTGCATCAGCCCGGGTACGAGCCGCTTGAGCAGCTTGCGCTGCCCGAGCACGATCGTCGCCTCGTTCTTCACGCGGCCCGCGACGTCGCTCCGACGGTCGACGGGCTTACCGGCGAGCACGAGCCGAGTCAGGAACAAGGCGCGGCGCGCGAACAGCCCGCCGCTGACCGCGAGAAGCGCGACGAGCCCCAACGCGCCGGCGAGGATCGCTATTGCCCGCGCACCCTTCTCAGCTCCGCGCTGATCGCCGGCACGATCTCGTGCAGGTCGCCGACGACCGCGTAGTCGGCGCTGGCGAAGATCGGCGCCTCGGCGTCGTCGTTGATCGCGAGGATCTTCTTCGCGCCCTTCGCGCCCGCGATGTGCTGCGTCGCGCCGCTGATGCCGCACGCGACGTACAGGTCGGCCGAGATCTTCGTTCCCGTCTGCCCCACCTGGTCGGCGTGCGGACGCCAGCCGGCGCTCGTGACGACGCGCGAGCAGCCGACCGTCCCTCCGAGCAGCGCCGCGAGCTCCTCGATGATTCCGAAGCCCTCGGCGGAGCCAACCCCGCGACCGCCGCTGACGACGACCTTCGCGTCGCGGAGCGAGACGCCGCCGCTGGATTCCGCGACCGTCTCGAGGACGCGGACGGACGTATCGGCGTCGGCCGCGAGCTCGAGTCGCTCGACCGGCACGGCTTCCGCCGCGGGTTGCGTGTGCGGCGCGACGCTCAGGATCTTTGGCGAGCCGTGCAGGCGCGCCTGCTCGAGCAGGCTTCCGCCCCAGCGGATACGCGTGACGACGTCGCCTTCCACCGCGGTGACGTTCGCAGCGAACGGCTGGTCGAGGCGCGCCGCGACGTGGGCGAGCAGCTCATTCCCGCGGTCGGAGCCTGCTGCGACGATCGCATCAGAGTCCTGGACCGCCTCGACGATCGCGGCCGCCCACGCAGCCGGCGCGTACGGGCCGTCGAGCGAGACCGCCCGGACCTCACCGAGTGAGCGCGCCACTGAGAGCGCCTGCAGCGAGAGCTCGTCGCCCGGCTCGACGAAGACGAGCACGCTCATGCGACGCCCAGCTGTTGCATCAGCTCGACGACCTTCGGCGCTGCCTCCGGGCCGTTGCCGAGGATCTCCGCCTGCTTGCCCTGCCCGGGCGGCACGACGAGGCGCAGCTTCTCGAGCTTCTGCTCGGGCCGCGCGGGCTCGACGACCGCGAGCGGCTTCGACTTTGCGCGCAGCCGTCCAGGCACGGACGGATACCGAGGCAGGTTCAGGCCCTCGAGCACGCTCAGCACGGCGGGCAGCGGCACGACATAGACGTCGCGCGCACCGCCGGCGTCGCGCTCGCAGCGAACCTGCTCACCCTGGAGCTCGATCTTCTTCAGACCGTTCACGACCGGCAGCCCGAGCGCGTGCGCGACGCGGATGCCGACCTGGTAGTTGCCCGTGTCCGCCGACTCGTTGCCGACGAGGATCAGGTCGAACGCCTCTTCGGCGCGGATCGCGTCGACGATCGCGCTTGCCGTCGACTGCGCGTCCCAGTCGGCGCCGTCGGTCTTCAGCAGGATGCCGCGGTCGGCGCCGGTCGCCATGCAGTCGCGCAGCTGCTCCTCCGCCTCGGCCGGGCCGAGCGTGAGCACGACCGTCTCGCCCCCGTTGGCCTCGACCAGGCGCACGGCTTCCTCGACGGCGCACTCCTCGTGCGGGCTGATCGTGAAGCCGAGATGCCGCGTCTCGATCGCCTGCTCGTCGGCGGTGAGCACCATCTTCCCGCCCGTCATGGGCACGCGCTTCACGCAGACGAGGATCCTCACGAGCGAATCCTCTCGTTCTCGGGGTCGAACGGCGGCTTCGAGCCGACGATCGCAACCGTGACGGGGTACAGCTCGTGCATGTACTCGACGGCGAGCTTCGTGCCCTCCACGGCGTGCTCCGGCGGCAGGTACGCCAGCAGGATGTGCCGGCCGAGCGACGGGCCGGCGCCCGCGGAGGTCACGTACGAGCGGCGGCCGTGCGCATCGACGATCGGCGCGCCGTCCGGCGTGACGATCGGCTCCTTGCCGAGCGGGTAGCGCTTCACGCCGCTGCGCGAGACGTGATCGTCGATCGTCAGCGTGCAGAGCATCGCGGCGGGCTCGGCAGCGCGGTGCGCGACGTGCGCCTCCTTGCCGACGAAGTCCTCGTCTTTCACCTTCCACCACGCCATGTCGGCCTCGACGACGGTGTAATCGGCGTCGAGCTCGGCGCCGAAGGCGCGGTACGCCTTCTCGAGGCGGCCGGTCGTGCCGTAGACGCCGATCCCGGCCGGAACGATGCCGTGCGGCTGTCCGGCATCCCAGATGGCATCCCACAGCTCGGCGCCGTCGCCCATCGGCACGTAGAGCTCCCAGCCGAGATCGCCCACGTACGAGATACGGGACGCGAGCACCTGCAGGCCGTCGACGTCGACGTTCTTCCAGGTGCTGAACGGGAAGCCGTCGTTCGAGACGTCGTCGCTCGTGAGGACCGAGAGGATGTCGCGCGCCCGCGGCCCCCAGAGGCCGACGGTGCACCAGGTCGACGTCAAGTCCTCGATCGTCGCCGAGCCGTCGTCCGGCAGGTGGTCGGCGAACCACTTCTTGTCGGCCATGCCGTGCGCGCCGCCGGTGACGACGCGGAACGTCTCGTCGGCCATCTTCATGATCGTGAGGTCCGATTTGAAGCCGCCGCTCGGCGTCAGCACCGGCGTATAGATGACTCGGCCGCTCGGCACGTTCATCTGCCGCGCGGAGACCTGCTGCACGACGTCGAGCGCACCCGGGCCTTTCACGTCGAAGATCGCGAACGCCGTCAAGTCGAACATCGCTGCGCGGTCGCGCATCGCGAGATGCTCGGCGTTGATGATCGGCGACCACCAGCGCGCGTCCCACTCGTGCTCCCGCGGCTGGACGCCGTACTCCTCGACGAGCTTCGCGTTCGACTCGTACCAGTGCGGCCGTTCCCACGCCTCGGCCTCGTAGAACACCGCACCGAGCTTCTGCTCGCGCTCGTAGAACGGCGAGACACGGACACTGCGGTTCGACGCCCACTGCTCCGACGGATGGACGATGCCGTACGTCTTGTTGAAGCCTTCGGATGCGCGAGCCTTGATGTTCTCCGGC
>DATEXK010000563.1:0-2504 GCA_035257065.1 Gaiellaceae bacterium
AGCGTTCCGCCGCGAAGCGCAGCACCGCCAAGCGCACGACCGCCAAGCGGAGTCCGGCGAAGCGTTCGACCGCGAAGCGCCGCACCGCGAAGCGCAGCCCGGGGCGTCGTCCGGCCTAGGTCGTCTCGACGCGGGGGAACCATCCGGAGGGCCCCGTAAGGGGCCCTCCCGCTTTTTGGGGGTTTCCCGTTCGAGGTTCCGGTGCGACCCTGGCGGGGAAGGGAGGCTCACGTGTCCGGGGTAGCCGCATTCGCCGGGTCGTTCAACGCCGCTCAGGCCGAGCGACTGCTCTGGCGTGCCGGGTTCGGCCCGCGCAAGGGAGAGGCGGAGGCACTCACGAGACTCGGGCTCGACGGCGCAGTCCACGCGCTCACGAATCCGGACCGCGAACAGCTCGTCGGCCCGGCGGCGAAGGACGAGAAGGGCCGGCCGCTCGCCCCGTACGACGCGTGGGGTCACGATCACGTCTGGTGGATCGACCGAATGGTCCGGACGTCACGGCCCCTCGTCGAGCGCATGACGCTCGTCTGGCACGACTGGTTCGCAACGTCTGACGCCGGGGTCGACTCGCAGCGCCTCATGTTGAATCAGAACCAGCTCTTCCGCGAGCACGCTCTCGGTTCGTTCCCCGACCTGCTCGGTCAGGTGACGAAGGATCCGGCGATGCTGCTGTGGCTGAACGGCAGCGACAACTCGAAGCGGTCTCCGAACGAGAACTACGGACGCGAGATGCTGGAGCTCTTCACGCTCGGCGCGGGGCGCGGATATACGGAGTCCGACGTCCGACAGAACGCACGGGCTCTGACCGGTTTCCGCAACGACTGGAAGCCGGGCGTCGGCACGGTCAACTTCCGCTACGACCCGAGCGCACACGACGCCGGCGTCAAGACGATCTTCCACAAGCGCGGCGCCTTCACCTGGAAGGACTCGGTCAGGCTCGCGGTCGCGCACCCGAGCCATCCGTCGTTCTTCGTGAACAAGCTTTGGGGCTACTTCATCCCGACGCCGCCGGATGCTGCAACGCTACGCGCGCTCGAACACGTGTATGTCGGGAACGGCAATCGGATCAAGCCCGTCGTCGCGGCGATCCTCAAGCATCCCTCGTTGTACACCGGACCGCGCATGGTCAAGTCGCCGGCCCTCTACAACGCAGGCCTGCTTCGCCGGCTCGGCCGCGGCATCGACACGACCGCGTATGCGTGGCTCGGCACGATGGCAGGCCAACGCCTCTTCTCTCCGCCGAATGTCGCCGGGTGGGACGACACGCGCTGGCTCGACACGGCAACGTGGCGCGGCCGCTGGTGGATCGCGACGTACGTGCTGAAGCCGTACGCGCTCGACCCGGGAAAAGCCGTGCAGCCGTTCGACGCACACGCACTCCTCGACGGCGCGCTCACCTTCTGGAACAAGCCGGAGCTGGGCAATGCGACGCACGGCGCGCTGCTCGCGTTCGCGCAGAACGCGCTCGGAGACGCGGCCGGCACTGCGTGGAAGCGCAAGCAGTACGCGGTGATGACACAGAACGCACTGCGGCAGCTGATCGCCGTCTCCCCGGAGATGCAGGCGGCATGAGCGACTGCAATCACTGTGACGGTCTCTCCCGCTCGCGCCTCCTGCACCGCGCAGCGGCGGAGGCCGGGCGCGGGTTGCCCGCGATCGAGCCCGGGATGCCGTTGCCGGCCGGCACAGGTCTTTCGCGCCGCAGCTTTCTCGGGCACGGCGCAGGAGCGCTGCTCGCGGTCTACGGCTCGTCCAAGCTCGGGCTCCGCGCGCTCGAAGAGGGCATCGCGGCGGCTGCGGGCGGCGCGGCGCAACCGATCCTCATCTCGATCTTTCTCGAAGGCGGCGCAGATGGGCTCTCGGTCCTCTCCCCGCAGGGCGACCCGCTGTACACGAAGCTTCGCCCGAGCCTCGCGCTCTCCGGCGGCCCCGCGTTCTCCGAGGACGACCGCCTGCGGTGGCATCCGGCCGCAGCCGCGCTCGCAACGCTGCACGGCGAGCAGAAAGTCACGGTCATGCCGGCTGTCGGCTACACGAACGCCGACCAGTCGCACTTCACGTCGCGCCACTACTGGGAGGTCGGCGCGACGAGCACGTCGTTGCGCACCGGCTGGCTCGGCCGTTATCTCGACCGTGTCGGCGTCGCCGACAATCCGCTGCAGGGGCTGTCGCTCGACGACACGCTCGCCCCCGCGCTCGCCACCGCAAAGGTGCCCGTCGCGTCCATCGACGGCCCTGACCAGTACGACTTCTGGAGCAATCGCGTCTGGGGCGAAGTGGAGGATCGGATGCTCGCGGCGATCGGCGCCCTCGGCGTGCAGCCCACCGATGCCGGGCTCCAGGCGGCCGGCAGCGTCGCCGCGCAGGTCCATCGGCTGCGCACGCAGCTCGTGCCCTTCCAGAACCAGGACGGGAAGCCCGCGTACACGAGCCCGGTCGCGTATCCGACGTCGGACGACGCGTTTCCCCGCCGGTTGGCAGGGCTCGCGGCGATGCTGGCGGCC
>DATEXK010000564.1:0-4293 GCA_035257065.1 Gaiellaceae bacterium
GCGGCGGTGACCGGCGTCGTCCTCGCGGAGCGCGCGCATGCCTTCAACGGGGCGCCGCGTGACTTCGACTGGGTGCTCGGCGTGAAGGCGGTGCTCGTCGGCTTGCTTCTCGGCGGGGCGTATCTGCACGACTACGTGCTCGGACCCGGGCTCGCACGGCAGCTACGTGAAGAGCAGCCGCAGTCGCTCCGTCCGCTGCTCGTCGCCATCGGCCGGGTGAACCTCGTGCTGACGATCGCGATTCCGATCCTCGGCGCCGTGCTCGTGCAGCTGCTGGACGGGTAGCTCGGTTTAGGGGCGTTCGCACAGGCGCAGGTGATGAGCGTGCCTTCGACGCTCGATCGGTTCGACGCAATGCTCGGCAACGCCCTCGAGCGGGCGCTGTGCTCCCATCACCGGCGGCGGCTCGCGCGCCGCGGGCACGGCCGGGCGCTTGACCCACCTCAGGGCGCCTTGCCCGGGTGGGCCGACACCGGCTCGTTCGCGCCCGCCGGCGGTTCGAGCGTCGAGCTGCTCGTCGACGGCGCCCATGCACTTCCTTTGCTGGCGGACGAGATTGCGGCCGCGACGCGGCATGTTCATGTCGCAGGCTGGTTCTTCTCGCCAGACTTCCGTATGGGCGACGGCGGGCCCACACTTGGTGCGCTGCTCTCCGCTGCGGCCGAGCGCGTGGACGTGCGTGTGCTCGCCTGGGCCGGTGCGCCGTTGCCGCTCTTCCATCCGGATCGCGCCGAGGTACGTCTCATGCGCGACGAGCTGATCCGCGGGACACGGATCTCGATGGCGCTCGACGCACGAGAGCGCCCGCTGCACTGCCATCACGAGAAGCTCGTGGTGGTCGACGACGACGTCGCGTTCGTCGGAGGCATCGATCTGACCTCGCTCGGAGGGGAGCGCCTCGACGACAGCGTTCACCCACAGCGAGACGGGCTCGGGTGGCACGACGCGTGCGTTCGGCTGGAGGGACCGATCGTCGCCGACGTCGCAGAGCACTTCCTCCTTCGCTGGCGCGCGATCGCGGACGACGCGCCGCCGGACCCGCGCCGGGCCGCTCCGGTCGAACGGGGAGTGGACGCGCAGCTCGTGCGGACGGTTCCCGAGCACGTCTATCGCGGCTTACCCCGGGGCGAGTTCTCGATCGCGGAGAGCTACGTGCGAGCGTTGCAGTCCGCGGAGCGGTTCGTGTATCTCGAGAGTCAGTTCCTCTGGTCGCCTGAGCTCGTCTCGATCCTCGCCGGCAAGCTGCGAGAGCCGCCGCGCGACGACTTCCGGCTCGTCGTCCTGCTGCCGGTGCACCCGAACAACGGCACCGACGACACGCGCGGACAGCTCGGCGTGCTCGTCGACGCCGCAACGCAGGGCGGTGGCGAATTCCGGTTCCTCGCCTGCACGCTCTACCAGCCGGGCCTGGGCGGCAAGCCCGTCTACGTGCACGCGAAGGTCGGCATCGTCGACGACCGTTGGCTGACCGTGGGGTCTGCGAACCTCAACGAGCATTCGCTCTTCAACGACACGGAGGTCAACGTGGTCGTGCACGACGAAGAGCTCGTCCGCGCCGCTCGGCTCCGGCTGTGGTCAGAGCATCTCGAGCTCACCGTCGAGGAGGTCGACGGCGATCCCTCGCGCGTCATCGACGAGTGTTGGCGGCCGCTCGCGAAGCGAAACGCCGAGCACCGCCGCCTGCACGGCTACACCCCGCACCGGCTCGTGACGCTCCCACACGTTTCACGCAGGACTGAGGCGCTGCGCGGACCGCTGAACGGCCTGCTCGTCGACGGCTAGCTAGATCTGCCAGAGCTCAGATCTGCCATAACCCGTCGGCGATCACGGGGACGCGCTTCCCGCTCGCCGTGATGCCGGTCGCTTCGAAGTCGGGCCCCCCGATCATCACGTCCAGGTGCACGGTTGCCCGGTTGAGGCCCACCGCGCGCGGCCCCGTCCGCGTCCCACCGAATCCGGCTCCGAACGCGATGTGCGCCGCGGCGTTCTCGTCGAGCAGCGTATGGAAGTACGTGCGGCCGCTCTGGCCGATGCGCGACGTGGCGTCGACGAGCGCGACCTCGCCGAGCTTGCGGCCGTTGCCCTTCGGGTCGCTGTCGATGTAGGCGGCGACGAAGTCCCGGTCCTGCTTGTTGCTCGCGTCGAGGCGGACGAGCTTGCCGCCGCGGAACTCGCCACGCAAGCCCTCGATCAGCCGACCTTGAAACGACAGCGGGAGGGTGCACGCGAACGTTCCGTTCGTCCCCGCCGCGTGTGGGCTCGTGAACGACTCCTCGGTCGGCATGTTGGGCGCGATCTTCACGCCCGACGGCGTCTCCTCTTGGCCGCCGAGCCAGCGAGACTCGGGTGCGAGGCGCAGGTCGAGCGCGGTGCCGGGGCCGCGCAACTCGAGCTCCCTCAGCTCGAGCCGCGTGAGCTTCGCCGATCGCCGTGCGATCGCACGCACATGTTTCAGCCACCCCGTGGAGCCCTTCCCGTCCTCGTCGGTGAGGCGGCAGAACGAGAGGAAGTCCCGGGCGAGCCTGCGCTTGCCCTCGAGTGGAGAGAGCTCGGGGTAGACCTGCGACGCCCAGTAGTCGGTCGGCCAGGCGACGCCCGTCCAGCGCGCCTTCAGGTCGAGGTTGGCGCGCCGGTAGAACACGGTGCGTCTCGCCGCGCGCCCGATGTCGGTGGCGAGGCGCTTGGGCGGGATGCCGTCGAGATAGCCCGGCTGTGTCTCGCCGGTGATCGCTGCACGCGCACCGTTCGGCTTGATGATCTCCCTGAATCGCCGCTCGGCCCACGGCGAGACGACACCGAGCGCCTCGTCGCTTCCGTGCAGAAGCCGCGCGCGGGTCGCGAGCGGCTCGGCGTACAAGAGCTCACAGATGCGCGCACCGGCGCGATAGCCCGACTCGACGACCGCGACCGCTAGCTCGCGGTGCGCCGGCTCGGCGGTGACGAGCAGCGTGTCGCCTTTCACGACGCCGAGCGACGCCTTGACGATCGCGTCGGCATAGCGCCGGAGCTCCGCCGGCTCGAGGATGTGGTCCCCGTCCACGCGGGGAATCTAACGCTGGTTCTAGCGGGCGGTCGCAGTGAGCTCGCGTGAGAGCACGATCGTCCCCGCGTCGATCGAGCGACGCGTTCTAGACCGACGCTGCGAGCGCCGAGTCGAGCGAGTCGTGCACCGCGAAGTGGCGGTCGAGCCCGGAGATCTCGAGCGCGCGCCTGGTCTCGAGGCCGGGGGCGGCGAGCAGGAAGCCACGCCGGTTCGCGAGCTTCGTCCGGGCCTCGATCAGCACCCCGAGCGCGGTCGAGTCGATGAACCTGACGGCGCTCAGGTCGACGACGAGGCGGTCGGGGCTCTCGGCGCAGATCTCGAGCAGCGCGTCGCGCACTTCATGCGCGTTGTAGAGATCGAGCTCTCCCGCGAGACTCACGACCACTGCGCCGTTGTTGCGGCTGATCCCGGCGACCGGGTCCTCCCGGATCCCCGACGTTCCGTCATCAGCCGCATCTGTGCCGTCAGCCACGACCTCGCTCCTTTCCTGGGCGGTGCAACGCGACGCCCCCGGTCGCGTCACCGAGATTCAAGCATCGCTGCGGATCGGTGGCAAACGAGGCTTCTATGCTTGAGCCGTGGAGGTGGCCGAGGTCGCAGCGAGGGCTGCCGGGGAAAATTTCCCGGTCGGCTCGATTCTCTTTCCCCGCGCGCTGCGCCCGCACGTGCGCGCCCTCTATTGCTATGCCCGGCTCGTAGACGAGCTCGGTGACTCCTACGACGGGGATCGGCTGGCCGCTCTCGACGAGGTCGAGCAGGAGGTGATGCTCGCGTTCGAAGGAGAGCCCACGTGGCCGGTGCTCCGCAACGTCCAGCCAACGGTGCGCGAGTTCGATCTCCCGCGCGAGCCGTTCCTGCGCTTGATCGAGGCCAACCGCATCGACCAGCGCGTTGCGACGTACGAGACATGGGCCGACGTGAAGGAGTACTGCGTGCACTCCGCCGATCCGTGCGGGCGGCTCGTGCTCGGCGTGCTGCGCAGGCTGGACGACGAGGAGCTCGTTGCGGCGAGCGACTCCGTCTGCACGGGCCTACAGCTCGTGAACTTCCTCCAAGACGTGCCGCGCGACCTCGAGCTCGGTCGCGTGTATCTGCCCGCCGAGGACCGGCGGAGCTTCGGCGATCCGCCGCTCGACCGGCCGAGTGATGAGCTGCGCGCGCTGCTCCGCTTCGAGGCCGAGCGAGCCGCCTCGCTCCTTCGGGCGGGCGAGACGCTGCGCGCGCAGATCGGCGGCCGGCTCGGGCGCGCC
>DATEXK010000565.1:0-9108 GCA_035257065.1 Gaiellaceae bacterium
CGTACGCGATCGCGGCGGCGGCGATCGCCTGGGGCGAGTCCGCGGGCTGGGACGCGCGCGCCTTCCGCGTGTATTACGCCGCAGGGGCGCTCCTCACGGCTCCGCTGCTCGGCGCCGGCTCGCTCGTCCTCGCCGGCGTCCGGCGTGTGCGCGGCCCTGCGCTGCTCTTCGCCGGTCTCGCGGTCGGGATCGCGGTTGCGACGCCCATGCACGGCGCGTTCGCCGCGCACGGCATCCCCGCTACGCAGGACCATCTCGCGCTGCTGCCTGCGCGTGTGCTCGCCGTCGCGGCGAACGTGGTCGGCACGCTCGCGGTCGTGGTCGTCGCGCTTCGCTCGATCCGCCGGCGGCCGCTCGGCAACTCGTTGATCATCCTCGGCGTGGCTGCGGCGGCGACCGGCAGCGGCCTCGCAGGGCTGGGCGCCGCCGGAACGGCGCTCGGCATCGCGGTCGGCGCCGCCCTGCTGTACGCGGGGTTCGTCCTGCCGGCCGCGGTCCGGCCGGAGCTCGCGCCCCTGCCCGACTGAGCTGCCTCACCGAAGCGAGCGACCCTCACACCCTCTTAACAAGGGTGTCGCTACCGTGCCCGCCGCAACGCATAGACGCGCCGCCGGTGCGGTCCTCTCCCAGGGGACTCAGCCCGTCGGCCTCCGACCGTGCAAGCGAATCACTGGAGGTGATTGCTCTGCGGCACTCACTTACGGCTTCGGTCGCGCTCATTGCGCTGGCTGTGGTCGCAAGCTCTGCTCTGGGCGCACAAGGCGCCCGGCCAACTCAGACGTCACACACAATGGCGCGCGAGGCGCTCGCCTACTACGGCGGTGAGATCTCGCGCTTTCAGCGGGAGACCTGGCACTGGCAGCGTCTGACGGGCGCCCGGCTGACGCCGCCCGCCCGTCGCCGGCTCGCCGAGCTGTCCCCGACCTCGATCCAGCGGACGGCCGAGCAATGGCGAAAGCGCTCGGCGCAGGCGTACCGGACGGCCCAGCATCCACCCCATCTGCGCCAGTTCCTCTGCATCCACCGCTACGAGGGCAGCTGGACGGACACGAACGCGCCGTATTACGGCGGCCTGCAGATGGATGTCAGCTTCCAGCACAGCTACGGCGGCTGGCTCTACACCCGCAAGGGAACGGCCGACCACTGGTCGCCGCTCGAGCAGATCTGGGTCGCGGAAAAAGCCCTCAAGAGCAGGGGTTTCTGGCCCTGGCCCAACACGGCGAGGTACTGCGGGCTTCTCTGATCGTCATAAGGACATCGAAATGACTTGACAGTGACATCAATTTGATGTCATAGTGCGGTCATGCAGATCGAAGGGTACGTCCAAGCAGTCCGCGACGACCTCGCCCGCGTGGCGGCGGTCGGCGACGAGTCGACCGCCCGAGCGGCGGAGCTGCTCGCGGTCGCGCTCGAGTCCTCCCTCGGCCGGCGCCTCCAGGAGGCGCTCGGCGAGGCGGCGCTCGAGCTCTCCAGCCAGCTCGACAGCGGGCGCATCGAGGTCCGGATCGCCGGCGGCGACCCGGAGCTCGTGCTCGTGAAGGACGACGAAACCGCCGCAGCGGCAGAGCCCGCCGACGAGGCGTTCACGGCCCGGATCACGCTCCGGCTGCCCGAGAGCCTCAAGGCCCGCCTCGAGGCCGCTGCAGCCCGCGAAGGGGTCTCCGTCAACACGTGGCTCGTGCACATGCTCCATCACGCCGCCGAGCCCCGCAGCCCTAGTGGCGGCAGCCGCCGCCGCCTGACCGGCTACGGCCGGAGCTAAGGAGCTCGCCATGTCTGACATCCTCATCCGCGCGTCCATTCCGGGCGACGCACGCTGGTCGTACGACGATCCCTCCGGCGTCGCCGAGACGCCCCTCGAGGTCCGCGTCCCCGAGCCGCTTCGCGGCAGCGTCGAGCACGCCGCCGCCCGCGAGGGCCTCACCCCCGCCGAGTGGCTCATCACGCTCGTCACCCGCGGCCTGCTCTCGCCCAACTCGAATGCAAAGGCGGTCTGACCATGGCCGAGCATCGCTTTCACACCCCCGAGCCGGTCGAGCTCGAGCTGAACGTCCCGATCGGCGACATCGACATCCAGACCGTCGACGGCGACGAGTCCGTCGTCACCGTCACCGGCAGCCAGAAGCTGCTCGACCAGATGCGGGTCGAGCTCGAAGGCCAAAAGCTCGTCGTCGAGCTGAAGGGCAAGCATCCGTTCGGGATCAGGATCTCGATCGGCGACTTCAACTTCGGCAGCGAAGGCCTGCGCATCAAGGCGACGGTCCCGCACGCGAGCGGATGCGCGATCACGACGGCGACCGCCGATGCGAAGCTCCGCGGCCGCTATGCGCGGCTCACGACGAAGTCGGCCTCCGGCGACCTGGTCGTCCTCGGCGACATCGACGGCGACGCGACGATCAAGACCGTGAGCGGCGACGTGCACATCGCTCATGTCGGCGGCGAGTTGCGCGGGAACACGGTGTCGGGTGACGTCAGCGCAAGTGCGATCGACGGTTCCGTCGAGCTGAAGTCCGTCTCGGGCGACGTCCGCGTCGACTCCGTGCGGCAGGGAAGCGTGACGGTGCAGAGCGTGTCCGGCGACATCGAGGTCGGCGTCGCACCCGGCACGAATCTCGACGTCGACGCCGGCTCCGTGTCGGGCGAGCTCACCTCCGAAGTGCCGCTCGGCAGCGATCCCGGCGCGACGCACGACGGCGGCCCGACGCTCGTCGTCCGCGGCAAGACCATCAGCGGCGACTTCCGCGTCTTCCGCGCGGCCTGATGCGCTCCCTGCTCGGCCGCCGCGACGTGCGTCTGCTCCTCGCGGGGCAGACGCTGTCGATGTTCGGGGACTGGGCGATGATCATCGTCCTCGGCATCTGGGCCAAGGTGCTGACGGGCTCGAACGCGCAGGCCGGGCTCGTGTTCTTCGTCTTCGCGCTCGCGGGGCTCGCCGCGCCGTTCGGCGGCCTGCTCGTCGATCGCGTGCCGAAGCGCCCGCTGATGATCGCGACGCACGTCGTGCTCGCCGGCATCGTCTGCCTGCTGCTCTTCGTGCACGACGAAGGACAGATGTGGCTCCTCTACCTCGTCACGGTGCTGTACGGCCTCGGCGGCGACATCTTCGGCGCGGCGCGCGCGGCGATGATGAAGGCGATGCTGCCGGACGAACTGCTGGCGGATGCGAACGGCGCGTTCCAGTCGGTTCGTGAAGGGATGCGCATCGTCGCGCCGCTCGCAGGCGCGGGCATCTACGCGGCCTTCGGCGGAGGTGTCGTCGCGCTCGTCGACGCGGCGAGCTTCCTCGGCTCGGCGGCAACGCTCGTCGCGCTGCGGTTCGACGAGCCCGCGCCGGCGGTGAAGGAGCACCACTTCCTGCGCGAGATCTCTCTGGGCATCACGCACATCGCACGCACGCGCGTGCTGCGCGAGCTGACGATCGGCGTCGCGGCTGCACTTCTGCTCGTCGGCTTCGACGAGACGCTGATCTTCGCGATCACCGCGGCAATGCACCGCTCCCCCGCGTTCGTCGGCGTCTTGGGCACGTTCCAGGGTGTCGGCGCCATCCTCGGCGGGCTCGTCGCTGCGCCGCTGCTCCGGCGGCTCGGCGAGCTTCGCCTTGCCGGCATCGGGCTCGCGCTCTTCGGCATCGGCGACGGCCTCTGGCTCTTCCCGCGGCTCGCCGTCGTGCTGCCGGCCATGGCGATCGCGGGCTTCGGCCTCGTCTGGGCGATCGTCGCGCTCGCCACCGCGTATCAGCGCCGCAGCCCCTCCGCGCTGCAGGGGCGCGTGAGCGCGGCCTCGAACATGCTCTTCAGCGTGCCGCAGACGATCTCGATCGCCGCGGGCGCGGCGCTCATCACGCTCATCGACTACCGCATCGAGATCGGTGCGGTGCTCGTCGTGTTGCTGCTCGCGGGCGCGTACCTGCTCACTCGCCGCAGCGAGGACGAGGACGACGTCGAGGTCGAGCCGGCGCTCGCTGCGTGACCCTTCTCCCGCTCCGCAAGAACCGCGACTTCGTCCTGCTGCAGGTCGGGCAGACGCTCTCGACGATCGGCTCCGAGGCGACGGCGCTCGCCTATCCGCTACTCGTGCTCGCGGTGACCGGCTCGCCGGCGCAGGCGGGCATCGTCGGATTCGCGCGCATCGTCCCGTGGGCGCTCTTCGGTTTCGCGGCGGGCGTGGTCGCCGACCGCCTGAACCGGAAGCGCGTGATGATCGTGTGCGACGTCGTACGGATCTTTGCGGTGCTGTCGCTCGTCATCACGCTCGCCGTGCATCGCGCGTCTCTCTGGCAGATCGCGCTCGTCGCGTTCGTCGAAGGCTCGATGTACATCTTCTTCAACATCGCCGAGCTCGGTGCGCTTCGCTCGGTCGTGCCCGCGCGGCAGCTTCCCGCCGCCGCGGCGGCCGAGCAGGCGCGCTATGCGACGGTGACACTCGTCGCTCCGCCACTCGGCGGCGCGCTGTTCGGCCTCGGTCGCATGCTTCCGTTCATCGCCGACGTCGTCTCGTATCTCTTCTCGCTCGGCTCGCTGCTGCTGATGCGCACGCCTTTCCAGGAGGAGCGCGAGCAGGACGACGCGCCAATGCGCGCGCAGCTTGCCGAGGGCTTCCGCTGGCTGTGGAGCCACCGGTTCTTCCGCGCGTGCGCGCTGCTCTTCTCCTGGGTGAATCTCGTGTGGGAGGCGCTCTTCCTCGTGTTGATCGTCGCCGGCCGCCGCGAGGGCCTCTCCGGCGGCCAGATCGGCTTGCTCATCGCCGGCTTCGGCGTCTGCTCGCTGCTCGGGTCGGTCGCCGCGCCGCGCATCACTCGGATGCTGTCGATGCGCACGCTCATCGTCGGCAGCTTCTGGGTGCAGACCGGCTTCGCGGTGTTCCTGCTGAAGCCGAGCGTCTACGTGCTGCTGGCCGGCGTGGTGCCGATGGCGTTCTTCCTCCCGGCGGTGAACTCCGCCGTCGTCGGCTATCGCACAGCTGTCGTCCCCGACCGCCTCACCGGCCGCGTGGGTGGCGTCGCGCGCACGATCGCGCTCTGCACTGCTGCGTTCGGCCCGCTGTCGGCCGGTCTGCTGTTGCACTCGCTCTCGCTGCGGGAGACCGTGGGTGTCTACGCCCTCTTCATGGCGCTGCTCGCGGTGCTCGGGACGCTGAATCCGTCAATCCGCGACGCCCCGAGCCTCAGCGAGCTCGACGATCTTCCCCGGCGCCCCGAGCCGCCGGCTCCCGCCCTCGCCGGCTGACGCCGGTCAGGCTGCCTCGGCAAGCGATTCGCGCTGGACCGTGACGGGACGCCGTGCCGGCGCCGTCCGGCGACGGGCGAGCAGGTTGCTCGCAACGAGCGCGGCGATCGTCAGTGCTGCGCCGCCGAGCTCAACCGGGCCCGGGCGGTAGCCGCGGACGGTCTCGATCGCGAACGTCGTGACCGGGATCAGGTTCCCGAACAGCACGGCGTTCTGCGGCCCGATCATGCGGATCGAGGCGTTCCACGTCAGCACGCCGATCACGGCACCGGGAACGGCCAGATAGAGCAGCTGCGGCGACACAGCCCACACGTCGGCCGCGCTGGGCAGGGGGACGAGGCCGGCGGCGGTGGCGACCACGGTGGCAGTGGCGATCGACAGCCAGCCGAGCGCCGCGGTCAGGGCCGTGTAGCGCAGCGGAGAGAAGTCGGGCATCCGCGCCGCGCCGAGCCCGTAGATGACGAAGCTCACGACGCCGCCGAGCACGAGCGCGTCGCCCCAGCCGATCGAGCCGTTGACGATCGACGCCGGGTGTCCGCCGCTGATCACGAGCGCGACGCCGGTGAGGGCGACTGCGAGGAAGGCGAACGTCGACGCGGCCGGCCGGACGCGCGTCCGCTGCCAGAGCACGAGCGCCGTGACGAGCGGGGCGAGCGCGACGATCAGAGAGGCGTTCTGCGGCCGGGCATGCGCGAGCCCCGTGTAGGCGAGCAGGTTGAACCCGGCGAAGCCGAGCGTGCCGAGCCAGAAGAGGCGTAGGCCGCGGCCCTCGAGCCGGAACGCCTGCCGCCCTTCGCGGAGCCCGAGCAGGATGAGCAGGAGCGAGGCGGCGAGGGCGTAGCGGATCGTCGTCAGCGGGAAGGCGCCGACCCGGTGGAGCGCCGAGGCGCCGATGACGAACTGGCCTCCCCACGCGAGCCCCGTGGTCGTGCCGAAAGCGGCTCCAAGTGCTGTTGCATTTCTCATGAGTCAGTCACCTCCGAGTGGCATACTTCGATCAATATCGAAATGAACGAAGGCAGTTCGCCGTTTATTTCGACAATGATCGAAATGGAACTCACCACCCTTCTCCAAGCGCTCGGCGACCCGATCCGCCTGCAGATCGTCGGTGGGCTCGCCGACGGCGAGCCCAGGGCCTGCGGCTCGTTCGCCCACCTGGGCGTCGGAGCGCCGACGATCTCGCATCACTTCAAGGTGCTGCGCGAGGCCGGACTCGTCGAGACGCACGTCCAAGGAAGAGAACGTCTGAACACGCTCCGGCGTGAGGCGATCGACGCAGATTTTCCGGGACTGCTGGACTCCGTGCTCGAGGCCGCCTGGCCTATGAAGGTCTGAGCTTCTCCCGCAGCAGCGCGTTGACGACCTTCGCGTCCGCCTTGCCCTGCGTCTCCTTCATCACCTGGCCGACGAGGAAGCCGAGCACGCCCTCCTTGCCGCCGCGGTAGGTCGCGACCTGATCCGGGTTGGCGGCGAGCACGGCCTCGATCACCGGGTCGAGCTCGGACGCGTCGCTGACTGCGGTCTGCGACGTATAGGTCGACGCTGAGAAGTCCGCGCTCGTGCTCGCGGCCGTCGCGCCGACGAGTGCGTCCCGCGTGAGGTTCGGCGTCTTGAGCACGGCTGCCATCTCCGGCACGTTCACGGCCGACGGATCCTCTCCCGTCGCAGCGAAGTCGTTCATGACCCAGTTCGCGGCGAGCTTCGGCTCGACCCCGTCGGCCACGAGCCCCACGTAGAGCGCGTCACGATCCGTCGTGACGAGCGCGTACGCGACGTCGAACCCGACCGCCTGCTCGAGCTCGCGGATGCGCACGCCCGGCGGCTCCGGGACCTCCGCGCGCAAGCGTTCCACGAGCTCTGCCGGCGGCTCCACCGGCACGAGATCGGGCTCGGGGAAGTAGCGGTAGTCGTCCGCCTCCTCCTTCGAGCGGTGCACCGTGAGCCGGTCCGTGTCGGGGTCGTAGTCGTACGTCGACTGCTCGATCGTCTCGCCTCGCTCGTATGCGGCGATCTGCTCGCGCACCGCAGCCTCGATGCCGCGGCCGATGAACGTGAACGAGTTCATGTTCTTCAGCTCCCAGCGCGGGCGGTACCCCTCTTCGCCGTGCTTCCGAACCGACACGTTCACGTCGGCGCGCATCGTGCCCTTCTCCATCTCCGCGTCCGAGACGCCGAGCTCGACGATCGTCTGCCGCAGCAAGCGCAGGAAGCGAAGCGCCGCTTCGGACGAGCGCAGGTCGGGCTCGCTGACGATCTCGAGCAAGGGCGTGCCGCCGCGGTTGAAGTCGACGAGCGAGTAGTCGGCGCCGACCGAGCGACCGGTCGCGCCACCGGCGTGCACGGTCTTCGCCGCGTCCTCCTCCAGGTGCGCGCGGACGATGCGCACGACCTCGTCGCCGTCCGCAGTCGGGATGACGAGCCGGCCGGGCCCGCAGAGCGGAGCCTCGTACTGACTGATCTGGTACCCCTTCGACAGGTCGGGGTAGAAGTAGTTCTTGCGCGCGAACACGGCGCTCGAGGCGATCTCGCAGTCGAGCGCGAGGCCGAGCTTGATCGTGTGCTCGATCGCCTTCCCGTTTGCGACGGGCAGCGCGCCTGGGTGCGCAAGGCAAACGGGGCACGTGCGCGTGTTCTCGGCCGCGCCGTACTCGAGCTCGCAGCGGCAGAACATCTTCGTACGCGTCTTCAGGTGCGCGTGCACCTCGAGGCCGACGACGGTCTCCCACTCAGACATCGGCGAGCCTCTCCTTCGCCGCGCGTACCGCAGCCTCGATGTCGCCCTCGACCTTGCCGAAGACGCGCTGCACGGCCGGAATGAAGTCCGCCGCCGGATCCTCGAAGCGCATCGTCACCGGAGACGCTCCGGCACGGGGTCGAAGCCGATCGCCTGCTCGAGCGCGTGGCCGATACGGAACAGGGTGTTTTCGGAGAACTGCGGCCCGATCAGCTGCAGACCGACGGGCAAGCCTTCGGAGAGACCGCACGGGACGTTCAGGCCCGGCAGTCCCGCCATGCACGACGGGATCGTGAGCAGGTCGCTGAGATACATCGCGAGCGGGCTCGCCGTGCGCGCACCGAGCTCGAACGCGACCGTGGGCGACGTCGGCGAGATGAGCACGTCGAAGCGCTCGAACGCCTGCGCGTGCTCGCGCGCGAGGACGGTGCGCACCTTCTGCGCCTGCCCGTAGTACGCGTCGTAGTAGCCGGCCGAGAGCGCGTACGTGCCGACCATGATCCGGCGCTTCGGCTCTTCGCCGAAGCCCTCGTCGCGCGTGCGCTCGTACATCTCCAGGCGGTCACGGCCGTTCGGCGACCGGTAACCGAACCGCACGCCGTCATAGCGTGCGAGGTTCGAGGACGCCTCCGCGGGAGCGATCAGGTAGTAGCACGGCATCCCGTACTCGACGGAGTGCGGCAGCGAGCAGTCACCGACCTCCGCGCCGAGCGCGCGGCAGAGCTCGATCGCGCGCTGCACTGCCTCGCGTACGCCCGTCTCGATCGCCTCGTGCTCGTTGAACTCGCGCGGCACGCCGACGCGCAGTCCGGTCAGGTCTTCGCCTTCGGGCAGCGTCACCGCGCTCGGCAGCTCGACGGTGGTGGAGTCGCACGGATCGCGTCCCGCGATGATCGAGTAGAGGAGCGCGCAGTCGCGCACGTTGCGTGCGACTGGCCCGATCTGGTCGAGGCTCGACGCGAACGCGATGGCGCCGTAGCGCGAGACGGTCCCGTACGTGGGCCGCAGGCCGACGTTGCCGCAGAGCGCAGCGGGCTGCTTGATCGAGCCACCCGTGTCCGACCCGAGCGCCCACGGAGCGAGGCCCGCCGCGACTGCAGCCGCGGAGCCGCCGCCGGAGCCGCCGGGCACACGCGTGGGATCCCATGG
>DATEXK010000566.1:0-2324 GCA_035257065.1 Gaiellaceae bacterium
CGAGCGTGACGCGGCCCTCGCGCACGGTGAGCCGCACGAGCGCCTCGCTCGGCGCGACCCGGCGGCAACCGACGCACGTGCGCTGCGGTCCGCCGAAGCTCCCCGCAGCCGTCACTCCGCCGTCACCTGCTCTCCGGTCTCGGCTTCGGCAAGCTTCTGGTGGTCGGGAATGCCGCAGTAACGACTGCCCGGCAACGCCATGTTGGGGCAGCGCTTGCCGTTGGACATCACGGCCACGCAACGCCCGCTCGCGTCGTCGCCGTCTTCTGAGTAGGTCAGCTCGGCATCGTTGCCGGCCATCTCGCTCTGGCTCTTGATGTCGATGCGCCAGCCGGTGAGCTTGCTGGCCAGGCGAGCGTTCTGACCCTCCTTGCCGATGGCTAGTGAAAGCTGATCGTCGGGCACGATGATGGTCGCGGAGCGGCCCTCGTCGTCGACCAGCACCTCGCGTACGCGGGCCGGCGACAGCGCCTTGGCGACGAACCGCGCCGGCTCGTCGTTGTAGGGCACGATGTCGATGCGCTCGCCGCGCAACTCGCTTACGACCATGCGCACGCGCGAGCCGCGCGGCCCGACGCAGGCGCCCACGGGGTCGACCCCGTCGGTGTGCGAGATGACCGCGATCTTGCAGCGAAAACCGGGCTCGCGAGCCACGTTCTTGATCTCGACCAGACCATCGGAGATCTCGGGCACCTCGAGTTCGAACAGACGGCGCACGAGATCGTCGGAGCGCCGCGAGAGGATGACCTGGGGCCCCTTGGTCGAGTTCTGCACCTTGATGATGATCGCCTTGACACGGGCGCCGTGTTCGTAGCGTTCGGTGTCGACCTGCTCGCTCTTGGGCAGCAAGGCTTCGACGCGACCCAGATCGACGAGCGTGTAGCGCTGGTCGCTCTGCTGCACGATGCCGGTGACGATGTCGCCGACGCGATCGACGTACTCTTCGTACATCAGGTCGCGCTCGGCCTCGCGGATGCGCTGCAGGATGACCTGCTTGGCCGTCTGAGCGGCGATGCGGCCGAAGTTGTCGGGGGTGACCTCGTGGCGTTCGATCTGGGATTCGTCGACCGATGAAAGGTCGATGCCGATCTCGTCACCCTCTTCGTTGCGTACCTTGAGGGCCTCGACGTCGACGTGCTCTGGGAAGATCAGCTGAAAGACCTGGATGTCGCCCGTCTCGGGATCGATCTCGACTTTCGCTGTCTCGACGGCATCGGGAGTCTTGCGGTAGGCAGAATGCAACGCGTCTTCGAGCGCGCTCAGAAGCGTCTCGGCGCTGATGCCCTTCTCCTTCTCTATCTGGCGTAGAGCTTCGATGATCTCTCTGCTCACTGGTGCCCTCCGTTGTCGTCGAACTCGAAGATCACGTGGGCCTTCGCTATCGTGTGGAACGGGATGTCGACCGCCGGGCCCTCGTCGAGCGCCAAGGTGACGACTTCGGGGCCGGACTCGCGCAGCCGGCCCCTGAAGACCGCGCGCCCCTCGAGGGGTGTAGCGGTCTTCACGTACACTCTCTCGCCCGCGGCGCGAGCGAACTGCGCGAGTGTGCGCAGCGGACGATCGAGACCGGGCGACGAAACGTCGAGCGCGTACTTCTCGCGCAAGCCGTCGAGAGCGTGGGTGACCGCCTCGCAGAGCGCGATGTCGACGCCCCCGGGACGGTCGACGTAAACGGTCAGGCGTCCACTACGTCCGCCGTGCACGTCGAGATCGACGACCTCGACCTCGGGCAACTCTGCCGCGAGGGCCGCTTCGATCGTCGCCATAAGCTGTTTCTGCTGGTCGCTCTCACCCATCTCCACAAAACAAAAGTGGGCGACTAACGCACCCACTTCTCGAAAGCCTTCGCCTCCCGGTTGTCCGAGTTTGTCTGCATAAGTATATACCACCCGCCTGAAAGACTAATCAAGCGTCGCAGCCTCGCCGTTTCGCTCAACGAGCGGGGCAATCGTGCCGATACGACAGAGCACGTGCCGATATCGTCGAACCAGGGGACTGCTCGCATGGGAGAGTACACCACCTTCGTCTGTCGCGAGTGCGGCTACACCGCAGAGAACATCCGCTGGGGAGTCAGCGCCAACGACCCACGCAAGCGCTTCATGCCGGCCATCTGCGTCGAGTGCAAGGCGATCGCCGAGGTCGACCTGACCGGCGCCGACATCCTGGTGGACGAGTTCAACTGTCTCACGTGCGGCAGCCAGCTCTTCTTCTTGGAGAAGGCGTACTCGTACACGTGTCCGAAGTGCAGGGCCAAGGACATGAAGCTGGTCCAGGGCGAGTACTGGTAAGTTCCTGACTTTCGCCTCGCGGACGTAAGACCAGAC
>DATEXK010000567.1:0-6758 GCA_035257065.1 Gaiellaceae bacterium
GAGCCGGTGCTCATCTGTCTCGAGGCGTCGGCCGAGGACGCGGAGCGCACCGCCTGGACCCAGGACGTCCGCTTCATCCGTGGCTATCACGAGTCCGATCCGCGGCCGCCGCTCGCGCGCACACTCGACGCGGCGCTCGACGTCGCGCGCGGCTACGGGCGTGTCGGCCTCGAGCTCTCGCTGGGGACACAGGCCGCAGACCGGATGGTGGGCGAGCCGACGACGTTCACGAAGGCCTGGTTCGATGCATTCGACGGCGCCGTCGACGGCACGCCGCTGCTCAACAGCGCGCGCATGCTGAAGACGGAGCAGGAGGTCGCGCGGATGCGGATCGCGAACGAGATCGCGACGCAGGCGATGCACCACGTCCGCGAGCGGTTGCAGCCCGGAATGAAGGAGTCCGAGGTGGCGGCGCTCTGGCAGGGGTACGTGCACGGGCAGGGCACGGCCCGGCACGACGTGGAGCTCGCGCTGCCCTTCACGCTGATCTGGGCCGGCAAGGGGATCAAGACCTTCACGGCCACGTCGGACCGGCCGGTGGTCGAGGGCGAGCCCGTGCTGTTCGAGATCTGGGTCTGCGCGGACGGCTACTGGGCAGACCACACGAAGAATCTCGTCGTCGGCGATCTGAAGCCCGAGTACGCCGAGCTCGAGGAGCAGCTGCTGGGTGTGTACACACGCGCATTGCACATGTGCACGCAGGCACACCCCATGGCGGAGCTCGACCGGAGTGTCCGGGAAGACCTCGCCCGGATGGGGTATCCGGGCCAGCCGTCGCACCCGATCTGCCACGGGGTCGGCGCGCGCGCGCACGAGCCGCCCTATCCGCACCAGGCCGGCGGTGGCACCTTCGAGCAGGGCATGGTGCTGGCGGTCGAGCCCGGGGTCTACTGGGAGGGCGGCGGCGGCCTGCGCGTCGAGGACAACTTCCTCGTCACGAGCGACGGGCTCGAGAAGCTCTCGGCGTTCCCCGACGGGGTGGTTCAGTGTTGACCTGGAGACACAGTGAGTGAGATCTGGACCGGCGCGTTGAACGACAGTTTCGCCATCGGCGGGCGCGTCGGCCTGTACGACACGACACTGCGCGACGGCGAGCAGACCGTCGGTGTCGTACTCGACCCCGAGCAGAAGCTCGAGATCGCGAGGCTCCTCGACGAGCTCGGGATCGACCGGATCGAGGCGGGCTTTCCGCGTGTCTCGCAGGACGACTGGGATGCGGTGAAGCTGATCGCCGGAGCGGGCCTTCGCGCGCAGGTGTGGGGCTTCTCGCGTGCGGTGCCGGCCGACCTCGAGGCGCTCGTCGAGCTCGGCGTGTCCGCGTCCGTGATCGAGTCGCCGATCTCCGACCTGAAGCTCAACGCCATCGGCGTCGACCGCGACAAGATGCTCGGCCGGATCACGGATGCGATGCGCTTCGCCGCGGAGCACGACATCCACGCTGCGTTCTTCGGCGTCGACTCGACGCGAGCAGAGCCCGATTTCTACGAGCGGGTATACGTCTCAGCCGTCGAGGCGGGCGCGAAGGAGGTCGTCGTCGTCGACACGCTCGGCATCGCGTCGCCCGAGGCGGTCGCCGAGCTCGTAGGCAAGACCGTGGAGTGGGTCGGCCCGGGCGTGCCGGTGCACTTCCACGGGCACAACGACTTCGGACTTGCGACCGCCGCCGCCGTCGCCGCGGTGCGCGCGGGCGCCACGTGGATCCAGGGCACGATCAACGGCATGGGCGAACGCGCAGGCAACGCGAACCTCGGCGAGCTCGCGCTCACGCTGCGCGCGCTCTACGGCGTCGAGTCGAACCTCCGGCTCGAGCGCGTGCGTGACGTGTCGGCCCGCGTCCAGGAGCTCTCCGGCTACTCGCTCGAGCCGTGGAAGCCGGTCACCGGCGAGACACTCTTTCGCCGCGAGTCCGGCGCCGTCGCGAGCCAGTTCCACGATCCGCCGTCGATCGAACCGTATTCGTCCAAGCTCGTCGCAACCGAGCGCGGCATCGTGCTCGGCAAGAAGAGCGGACTCGACTCGATTCGCATCAAGGCCGACGAGCTCGGCATCGACGTGCCGGAGGACAAGCGCGCAGACGTGCTCGCACGGGTGAAAGAGCTCGGGACACGGAAGCGCGGGCTCGTGACCGACGACGAGTTCCGAGAGCTCGCGGCCGGTGGCTGAATACGACGCGGTGATCGTCGGCAGCGGCGTGAACTCCCTCGCCTGCGGCGCGCTGCTTGCGCGGGACGGCTGGCGCGTCTGCGTGCTCGAGCGCAACGACTGGCTCGGCGGCGCGATCCACACGGCCGAGCTCACAGAGCCGGGGTTCCTGCACGACGTCTTCAGCGCGTGGCATCCGCTCTGGGTCGGCGGCGCCGCGCACGCACTGCTCGGCGACGACCTCGCGGCGCGCGGGCTCGAGTACCTCAACACCGATCTGCCCACGGGAACGGCGTATCCCGACGGCGAGGCGGCCTTCCTGCTGCGCGACGCGGAGGGCAATGCGCGCGAGCTCGGGCCTGAGTGGCCGGGCGTCCTCGAGCGGTTCTTTCCGAACGCAGACCTCGCCTTCGGCCTGCTCGGCACCGAGCTCTGGTCGGCTGCAGGGCTGGCCTTCGGCTCGAAAGCGTTCCGGCGTCTCGGGCGCGGCGGTCTCGCCGCGTTCACCGGCGAGCTTCTGCAGACGAGCCGCGACTGGCTCGAATCGACGTTCGCGTCGGAACGTGCGCACGGCGTGCTTGCGCCGTGGGTGCTCCACACCGGCCTCGGTCCCGACGCTGCGGCGTCGGGCTTCATGACGCAGGTGATCGCGGTCGCGGTGCAGGAGGGCGGCATGCCGATCCCCCGCGGCGGCGGCGCGAAGCTCGCCGACGCGCTCGTGCGGCTGATCCGCGACCACGGCGGCGTCTGCGAGACAGGGCAGGACGTCGAGCGGGTGCTCGTCAGGCACGGGCGAGCCGTGGGCGTCCGCCTCGCCGGCGGCGACTTCGTCACCGCGGAGCGTGCCGTCATCGCCAGCGTGACGCCGACGCAGCTCTACGAGCGGCTGCTCGACGAGAGCGAGGTGCCGGCGACCGTGACCGAGGGTGCGCGCCGCTTCCGCTACGGCCGCGCCGAGATGCAGATCCACTTCGCCCTCTCCGAGCCTGCGCGCTGGGAGGGTGACGAGCGGCTCGGCCGGACGGCGATCGTCCACGTCACACCCGGGCTCGACGGCGTCTCACGGGCCGTGAACGAAGCCGAGCGCAGCCTGCTGCCCGCGGAAGCGACGATCGTCGTCGGCCAGCCGCTGACGATCGATCCGTCGCGGGCGCCCGACGGGAAGGGGATCCTCTGGATCCAGCTGCAGGAGCTGCCGCGCGTGCCGAAGGGCGATGCGGCGGGAGCGATCGACGTCGGCGACGGGATCTGGAACGACGAGCTTCGCGAGCGGTACGCCGACCGCATCCAGGAGCGGCTCGCGCGGCACCTGCCGAACCTCGAGTCGTCGATACTGAAGCGTGTGGTGCTCGGCCCGCATGATCTCGAGCGGATGAACGTCAACCTCCGCCACGGCGACCCGTACGGCGGCGCGCTCTCGCTCGACCAGAACTTCCTCTGGCGGCCGTTCCCGCGGGCTCCGGGCCACGCGACGGCGGTCGAGCGGCTCTTCCACATCGGTGCGAGCACGTGGCCCGGTCCGGGCCTCGGCGCCGGCTCCGGCACGCTCGTCGCACAGGAGTTGCTGAAGCCGCCGCTTTCGCGACGGGCGGTTACGAAGCTTCGAGCGGTCGCCGGCCGTTGAGGAGGATCGCGCGTGCGCTCGGGTTCTTCGTCGTGGTCTGCGCCGCGGTGGACGCGGTCTTCGCGCTCGGGGGTGCGCTTGCGGCGTACTTCCACGGCGGCTGGTCGTACGCCCACGCGGTCGGCTGGGCGCTCTGGATCGGCGGTTGCTTCGTCGTTCTGCTCGTCGGGGGGTCGGGGAGCCCGAGCCGCATGGCGGGCGAGTCGCGCCTGGTCGTCGGCGGCCGCTTCACCCTCGGCAGCGACATCCCGCAGCCGTCGAGCCCATTCGTGCTGGTCCCCGCCGGGCTGCTCGAGATCGGCGCCGGCGTGCTGATCTTCCTCTTCGCGTAAGAACGACGGCTGGTCGCTCGCCGGTGACGCTCCCGGCTCAGCCGACTTCGCGCTGGACGAGAACGGTGAAGGCGTTGCCCAGGGTCGGCCAGTACGGCGGCTGCAGGAACTTGAGGTTGTTGTCGTAGATGTAGTTCCGGTGCGCGAACAGGTTCGAGAAGATGATCGCGCCGTTCGCGCCGCCGTATACCGCCGTCGAGCCGTTGAAGTTCATCGTCGCGGTCGCCGATCCGTTGTAGGCCGGGTCGGCCTCGAACGGGCCGTTCAATGCGAGCTCTGCAGCCCAGAGGTTGAGCGTCGCTCCGGTCACCGCCCACTGCGCAACGTAGATCGTCCCCTGCGCTTCGAGGCCGAGGACGTCGGTGCCGTTCACGTTGTACGTCGTGTTGCCGCCGAACACGACGTCGCCGCTCGATGCGACCGTCACCTTGCCCTTCACGACTCCTGAGACGAGAACGTCGGCGGCGGAGGAGATCGCACCGTTGCTCGGCACGTTGTACGACGTCGCAGTCCCGCATACCGGCGCGTTGCTGCCGTCGAAGTCCGTCCACGTCGTCGTGACGTTGTTGACCTTCTGCGAATAGAGCTTGCAGGACGAGATGAGGATCGTCCCGTTCGCCTGGAACGCGAGCTTCCAGGCATCGACGTTGTAGCTCTGGCCGCTCAGCCCCGCATTCGAGTTGTCTTTCGCGCCGAGCGTGATGCCGCCTGCTGCGGCCGCGCCCGAGACGGTCGTGATCGTCGACTGGAACGAGCTGAACTGAACCGGGTTGCAATTGTTGAGCTTGCAGAGCGCCGTCGGATTCGAGTTCATGTCGTACTTCTTCGCGCCGTTCGTGTACGTCGTCGAGCCCCCGACCGTGCCTTCTGAGTAGAGGTTCGCCTTCGCCGTCCCGTCGTGCGTCAGAGTGCCGGGATTGCCGTTCTTGTCCTCGCCGACGAAGATCGGCCCGGTCGTCGTCGCCGCCGAGTTGTACGTGACGCTCGTCGCGGTGAAGGTCTGGAAGTCGGTGAGGCTCGACGGCCGGATCATGGTCTCGAGCGTCCGCCAGGTGGATTGGTCGGCGCTTCCCTTGGGCCGGCCGATCACGTCGATACGCGTGATCACCTGCGCCTGGCTCTGCTGAAGGCCGGAGTTCGGCGGAATGACCTGGAGGAGGTACTCGTAGCCGTTCCCGAGGTCGTACCAGCCCGTGTCGCTTGCCGGCGGCGTCTTGTACGTCCAGGTGCTGCCCGAGCTCCAGGCGACGTCGGACGAGTTGCTGCTTGCGTGTGTGACGTTGCCGCTGTCCGTCCGCGTCGCCTCGCCCTTTGCGAGATACGAATTGAAGAAGACGGTGCTCTCGGTGAGATCGGAGAGGTAGGCGTTCGTGCCGGCCTCGGCGGCCTGGTAGGCGTCTGTCACCTTCGCGTCCCGCCTGCTCCGGGTGGACTCGCTGCCTGTCACCGTCAGCAGTGTCACGGAGATGATCGTCATCAACGCCATGAGCGCGAGCGCGATCACCATCGCGAAGCCGCGCTCGTCGTTGCGTAGGGTCAGCATCACGAGTCGGTCTCCCGGAGCGCGACGAGATCGGTCACCGTGAAGGTCTTCGCCTGCGTGCCGAGCGTTGAGAGCGTGAGCTTGATCCCGACGGCGCGGATGCCGGTCGTATCGGCGATCGGGAAGCCGAGCGCGGTCGGGGGAGACGTCTGGGCGCCCGCCGCCGTGTAGTACGTGAAGACGTCGGTGTTCGTCACCGAGCCGACGAGCGTGTTCCACGGGCCGCTCGTCCCCGGCCAAGCCCACGGCGGTGCGGTGGGAAACGTGTTCGTGCTCGTCATGAGCTGTTCCTGGAGCGTCCCGCTCGTCAGCGTGTACGTGAGCTTGCGCAGGTGGAACGACGACTCGGTCGTTCCATTCGTCGTCGTCGGGTACCGGTCCGGAGACTCGAACGTGATCGACGTGGCGGTCGCGGTGAGCACCGGGTCGGTTCCATCGCCGACGAAGGCCTCCCGAACGTCGGTCGCAAGCGTGTTGATCGCCGCGCGCGCCTGAGCCTGCAGCGTCGTCTCCTCCTGCGTCTGGTTGTTCGTGCGCATCATGTTCACGAGTGTCAGCGTCAGGCCGCCCAGCAGGATGACGAGCATCGGCATGACGACCAGGAGCTCGACCATCGTGAAACCCTTCTCGCTGCGGATCCGTGTCAACTGATCGTCACCGTGGACGCGATCGTGGCCGGAGAGCCGGTGGACGCGCTGAAGGTGGTCGTTCCCGACGTCGCACCCTGATCGTTGGCGCTGACGGTGTACGTACTCGAGGTCGACGTGACCGGGATCGTGAAGGTCGCCGTTCCGTTCGCCGCGGTCGTGCCGTAGAGGTAGACACCCGCCGGTCCACCCGTCACGTTGACCCGAGCGTTTGCGTCGGTGCTGCCTCCCTTCATGACCGTCACCGTCACCTGCTTCGTCGTGCCGTAGGTCGTTGCGCTGAACTTCACGGTCGCCGTCTGCGTGAGCGTCGTCGGATACCCGCTCGGAACGGTGAGCGGCGTCGCGGCGGCCCAGAAGCCACCGCTCGTCGACCACGCGGTCACGCCGTATTTGTCGAAGTTCGGCGTCTGGCCGAGGACATTCGGCACGAGCGGAACGGTCTTCCCGGTCGCCCACTGACAGTTCGC
>DATEXK010000568.1:0-4205 GCA_035257065.1 Gaiellaceae bacterium
GCTCCGCCAACCGCGCGTGGCGGTAGCTCTCACTCTCCTTGCGCGCGACGCGGTCGAGAATCTCTTCCACTCGCGCCGCGAGCGCAACGGGGTCGAACGGCTTGGTGATGTAGTCGACTGCGCCGAGCTCGTAACCCACGACGAGATCGTCACGATCGGCGCGCGCCGACAGGAAGACGACCGGAAGCCCGCGTGTCCTCGCGTCCGCAGCGAGCCGTCGTGCGACGTCGTGCCCGCCGATGTCCGGCAGCATCACGTCGAGCAGCACGAGATCGAAGCCTTCGGCCGCCGCCCGCTGGAGCGCCTGCGCACCATCGACGGCTTCCGCCACTTCGAACCCGGCCAGCTCGAGGTTGATCGAGCAGAGCAGGCGCATCGAGGGCTCGTCGTCGACGAGCAGCAGCCGTCGCCCGGCG
This sequence comes from Gaiellaceae bacterium, assembly GCA_035257065.1. Classification (GTDB taxonomy): domain Bacteria; phylum Actinomycetota; class Thermoleophilia; order Gaiellales; family Gaiellaceae; genus Palsa-739. Next base: position 417 of record DATEXK010000568.1, read on the forward strand.
TGCTTCTTGAGGTCCTCGAGGTGCCGCTCGTGCGTCGCCGCAGCGCCGCGCCGCCCAGCGGGCTCGGGGCTGCTCGAGCGCAGCCGGTCACTCCGCTCCCCGGCGAAGCACAGGGCTGAAGAACCGGTGACCCGGACCCGCAGCAACCCCGAGCGCAACGCCCTCGCCATCCAGACCCCTCCAGTCCGCTGATTACGATCGAGTGCTGCGCACGCCGTCGGCGCACCCCTCTTCCACCTGGCCGAACCGTATCGCCTCGTGTCCGTGACGGCACGGATCGGGGCTGCGGCTTTTTCCCGTAGCCAGGCGCGCCGCGCCGGCGTTGAATGCATGTCGACCCCCTCGGAGGTCGGAGCTGCGACCGGGAGGCGGCATGATCGTCCAGATCGAGCGACATTTGCACGGGCCGCGCCTGTTCGTGCTTGGCGTGCGCGTCCACGAGTGCCATCTCGGCATCCTGCTCCTCGCCGGGGACCTCGCCGGCTTGCTCGCGCGGGCGTGGACGCTCTCGCTCTGGAGCGGCCTCGTCGCGCTCGCCGGCGGCTGGATGCTGCTCAAGGACGGACGCGACCTCGTCCCCTCCCTCCGGGACACCGGTTCCTGGCGCTTGGGCGTGCACCGCCGCTTCGCGCCACTCCGGGCGCTGCGCTATGCCGACGGTCTGCCGACGCTCGCCGGGGCAGTCGCGTTCGCCGTCGGCGCGATCAGCCTCATCTCGGCAGCGACGCCGAACATCGCCTGGCGACGTCATGTGCTCCTCACGCTGGAGCCGGTCCGCGCGGTGCCGATCATGCACTCCGTCGCCATCCCCGCGAGCGCCGCGCTGATCATGACCTCGTTCTTCCTCCGCGGTCGCCGGCGGCGCGCGTGGCAGGTCGCGCTCGTGCTCCTCGTCGCGCTCGGCGCAATCCACCTGCTCAAGGGCCTCGACTTCGAGGAGTCCGCGCTGAGCTGGGCCGCGGCCGCGCTCCTCTGGTGGGGTCGCGGGTCGTTCGTCGTCCGTCACGAGCGGCTCAGCTGGCGGTCGCTCCTGTCGCTCGTCGCCGTCGTCTCGCTTGTCACGACGATCGTCGTCGCGGGTCTCGTCTGGGTCTCTTTGGGCGAGAGCGCCGGCGTCTCGCAGGTCGCTCGAGACACCTTCGATCTCCTCTCGTGGACCCAGCCCTCGCACAACTTCCACGACGAGCTCGGCTGGCTGCCGCTCGGGGTCGGCGCCTTCGGTCTCGCCGTCATCGTGGTCGGCGGCTTCCTGTTCTTCCGGCCGTTGCCGCCGCCGCGGCTCCCGTCGGACGACGAGACGCGCAGCACGGTGAACGAGCTCGTCCGCGAGCACGGAAGCGACACGCTCGCCTTCTTCAAGCTCCGCCGTGACATGCACTACCTCTTCAGCCCCGACCGCCGAGCATTCCTCGGCTATCGCACCGAGGGGAACGTCCTCCTCGTCGCGGGCGACCCGGTGGGCGCCGAGGACGCGCTGCCTGCGCTCGTCCGGGACGCCTGCGCCTTCGCCGAGGTTCGCGGGCTCAAGATCGCGGCGCTCGGCGCGAGCACCGCGCTGCTGTCGCTCTGGCGCCAGGCCGGGCTCCGGTCGCTCTACATCGGAGACGAAGCGATGCTCGAGACAAAAGCCTTCTCGCTCGAGGGGCGCGCGATTCGCAAGATTCGGCAGTCCGTCAACCGGCTCGAGCACGCGGGCTACACCGCCCGCGCCGAGGAGCTCGCCGCGCTCGACGCAGCGACGCTCACCGAGCTCGAGCGCGTGTCCCGGCTCTGGCGCGCCGGCGCCGCTGAGCGCGGATTCTCGATGGCGATGGACTCGCTCCAGGGCGAGTACCAGGCCGACAGCATCGTCGTCTGGGCGTGCGACGAGTCGGGCGCCGTCAAGGGCTTCCTGCACTTCGTGCCCTCCTTCGGCCGTTCCGCGATGTCGCTCTCGTTCATGCGCCGGGAGCGGAACGCACCGAACGGCCTGACCGAGTTCCTGATCGTCAAGTCCGTCGAGCTGCTCGGCGGGCGCGGAATCGAAGAGCTCTCGCTCAACTTCGCCGCCTTCGGGAGGCTGCTGGAGCGCCCGCGCGGCCGGCTCGAGCGGATTCTCGGCAGGTTGGTCGTGCTCGGGAACCGCTACTTCCAGATCGAGAGCCTCTACCGCTTCAACGCGAAGTTCTCACCCCGCTGGGAGCCCCGCTACCTGATGTACGAGAGCGTTCTCGGTCTCCCCCGCGTCGGCGTTGCCGCGATGCGCGCAGAGGGCCAGCTCCCGTCGCTGCGCTCGTGACCTGAGCTGTCCCGCGACTCAGCCGCCGCCGATGGTTCCGAGACGTTGAACTCGCTCCTGCCGCCGTCGACGTCGCGCTGGATCAACCACGACGCCGGCGCGATGTTCGAGTACCAGCGCCACTGCGTCAGGTTGTTGTGACAGTCGAAGCAGGCACGCGCAGCGAGTGCGCGCGTCGTCGGCGAGTCCCATCTGGGCGGGTACTGCTCATCTCCCGGCGCCGGCGCGCAAGACTGAGGGAGATGGGAAACGTCCTCCACGCCTTCACGGCGTTCTTCGACCACCTGCGGGCGATCGCGTGGACGCCGGTGCTGTTCGCGCTCGCCTGCCAGCTCGTGAAGACGGCGGTCCGGACGCGGGCGTGGCGCAACATTCTCGCCGCGGCATACCCGGAGACGCACGTTCGCTGGCGAAGCGTGTACGGCGCCTATGTGGCCGGCGCCGGCGTGAACGCGATCATCCCGGTACGCGGCGGCGACCTGCTCAAGCTCTCGCTCGTCAAGAGGCGGATCGAGGGAGCGACGTACGCGACGCTCGGATCCTCACTCCTCGTCGAGACGATCGTCGATGCAGTCCTGTCGACGGCTCTCCTGCTCTGGGCGCTGCAACAACACGTGCTGCCCGGCGTGCAGGTGCTCAACCATCTGCCGTCGGTGGACTGGTTCTGGCTGTTCCGGCATCCGCGCGCCGCTGCGGCGGTCGCCGGCGGAACGCTCGTTGTCGGCTTCGCCTTCGGGCTCTGGGCCGCGGCGAGGATCGCCGCCTTTCGCGAGCGCGTCGCGCAGGGCGTCTCGATCCTCCGCACTCCGGGCCGCTACCTCCGCTCGGTCGTCGCCCTGCAGCTCGTCGACTGGGTGCTGCGGCTGACGGCGATCTACTTCTACCTCCGCGCCTTCCATGTGGCCGCGAACCTCGACAACGCGCTCCGCGTTCAGGTCACGCAGAGCCTGTCGACGATCGTGCCGCTGACCCCGGCCGGCATCGGCACCGATCAGGCCCTGATCGTGTACGTGCTGGCCGGCCAGGCGTCGCGCAGCGCGCTCCTCAGCCTCAGCGTGGGCATGAAGGCGATCATCTCCGCGCTCAACGTCACCCTCGGAGCTCTCGCACTCGCCGTGATGCTGCGGACGCTGCACTGGCGGCGCGCCGTCGAGGACGACCCCGTCACCTGAGCGGCACGGTCAGGCGGCGGCCGCGGCGTGACGGCCCGACGATTCGCCAAGATTCCTCCAAGTCGCTGTCGATTCGCGGCCGCCCCGTTCGTCTACTGCGCGAGAGGCCCAACGACGAGGAGGACGAGATGACGGATGTGACGGTCAAGCGCGTCGAGGAGTTCGACACGCCGAACGGCGGCGGCTTCTGCCGTGCAAGGGCGGGACTGGGCGTGACGGCGTTCGGAATGCAGGTCGAGAACTTCCCGCCGAACTTCGAGCACTTCCCGGAGCACGACCACTCGGACGACGGCCAGGAAGAGGTCTACACCCTGCTCGCCGGCTCGGCGACGCTGCACG
>DATEXK010000569.1:0-2352 GCA_035257065.1 Gaiellaceae bacterium
CGCCTCGCCTCGACGCCCGCGCGTCGAGGCGAGGCGTGACTCCGCACAAGCCGTCCCCTAGCCCAAAGTCCATAGACCGGGAGCGGTTTCGTGGCGTAAGTTCGTTGGTGGAACTTCTCGGCTTCCACCGACAGCGATCGAGGGGGGACGAGGGAAGCCCCCGACTCTCTCTGTGCCGCAGCGAGGGAGGAGGGGGCTTTCCGGGTGCCCCGCTCGGCCGTCGTCGTCTTGGGGACGTCGACGGTGCGGTCGGCAGAAGCGCCCGGACGGCGCGGGTCCGTTCAGGCCCGGGGGCCGATGCGCTTCGCGCACGCCTGTACTCCTGCTCCTCCCGGCTCTCCTTCACCTCGCGCTCAGCCTTGGCGCGCAGATATTCCTCCAAGGTGACCTTCTTGGCGCTCATTGAGTCCTCTGTTTAGGCGTCGCCCCGTGGACGTGGCGGCTGCCGACCCTACTTGTCTTCGTCGCTTACCGCCGTGCACCAGAGACCTTGCCCGGGGGAATTGCTGCCCACCGGGAGCTGCGAGAGCAACGGCCGTGGGCTACCAAGTGGGTTACCAGAGGCTTAGCTCGAGGCCGCGATCCCGCACCGTTGACCGGAGAACTGCCGTGAGGAGAGAAAAAGGTTTGTTAACCCGGGCGATTCTCCTTCCTAGCCCGGCCGCCAGACCATCAGGACGATCACGACGAGGATGAGGAGGCTGCTCCCATAGCTCGCCCAGAGTGACGGTCGGTGCGAGACGAGGGTCTGCAGCTCCTCCGACGGCTCGTCGCCCTCGGCCGCAAGCCGTTCAGCGAGGTAGCGGGCGTGGCGTGCCGTGCGCCCACCGGCCCCGCCGAGCGCCATGCTCGCGACCCAGAGCGCGATCGCCGCCTGGATCCAGGCGGGGCTCAGGCCGTAGCCCAGGTGCTCTGCGAGCGCGATCCCGAAGCCGAGCGTCGCGAGGGAGCCGATCCCGACGAGCGCGACGCCGGTGCGCGTCAGGCGGAGCAGGAGCGCGACCTCGCTCGGCCGCTCCCGCCGGATCGCCGCAAGCTGCAGCGTCCCGGCGACCACCGCGCCCGCGACGAAGCAGAACGCTCCGAGCAGATGGAAAAGCAGCAGCCAGTGGTACGCGGTCATTGGGGTTTCTGCTCTCTATCCTCCACTTCCTCAACCCTACTTACGCCTACCGGGCTCACCCGGCGCGGTGTGGGTTGCGTCAGCTCACTTGCTACCGAAGATGAGCAGCCTCGACCCGGTCTTCAGCTTGTTGCTGCCGCCGGTCGTGATGGACAGCTCGTTGATCGCGGCGTCGCTGCGCCAGCCGATGCTCTTCAGTACTGCCTCAGTGTCGTCATCTGCCATCCCGTCGGGTGACCCGGTCGTATCCACGCCGACCTTGCCGAACGCGGTGCCTGCGTAGTTCGGGATCGTGATTCGGTCTACGGCCGGGTAGTTGCCTGTGCCGCCGCTGCCGTGTGCCGTCAACTCCCATGCGTCCTGCCCGCGCAGCACGCCGTGCCCGAACGTACCGGAGCCTCCCTGGACGATGTAGGCGAAGTCGTAGTGCGCTGCGGTGTCCCCGTTGACCGTGGCATAGATCGGGATGAGCGTGCCGCCGTTCGTGCCGTCGCCGCCCACGAGATCGTCCGTCTTGGCGACGATCCAGATTGTCAGGACGTCGTAGCCCGGAGCGATTCCATTCACGCCCGTATCGATGGTGGACGTGTCGCTGGTCAGAGTCCGGTCGAAGAGCTTTGCGTATCCAGCGCCGCCCATCCCGGTAGCGCCGGTTGCGCCGGCCGCGCCGGCATGCGGCCTCGTAGCGATGAGGAGGAACGCCAGCGTCGCCGTCGCCGCAAGCAGTGTGGCGAGGATGACGATGACTCTCACCTTCGTGGCGAGGACGACCATGGCCCTCACCTTCCCCTGCAGGCAGAACCGCAATCAGGCCCCCGCGTCCCGGATCTTCCCTCCTACGATACGAGCATGAGCGCGACCGAGCGGCACCTCCGCCTGTTGACCGAGACGACGGCGGCGGTCAATTCGACCCTCGATCTCGAAGAGGTGCTCAACCTCGTTGCGACGAAGGTCGCCGACGCCCTCCATGCGGATGCGTGCTTCGTCTACCTCTACGACGCGCGAACTGACGAACTCGTGCTCCGGGCGACGCACGGGACGAGCATCGAAGACATGACGAAGCGTCCGCGCATGCGCACCGGCGAAGGGATCACCGGCACGGCGGCGGCCGAGCGGTCGCCCGTGATGATTCCGGCGCAGGCGCACCTCGACCCGCGCTTCAAGCAGTTCGCGAACCTGCCGGAGTCGCAGTACGAGTCGATCCTCGCCGTCCCGATTCTCGTCCGCGG